>JAAFGW010000008.1 GCA_010365175.1 Sulfuriferula multivorans
GACCACTGGCTGCTGTGAAAATGGCCAATGCCTCAACCCACACCATGCCCCGGTCTGACGGCAATTGAAGCCGGTCCCTGTGATTTGTACCGGCTGGATCAGACAGGTCCAGGTCCGCGACTGAGGCAACGCCCATATAGTTGAGTTGCCAGGTGATGAAGGCGGGATTCGAGTAGCGGTCCCAGCGACCGCGGAGAAAGCCGTACAGATTGGTTATCCGCACAAACTCCATGATCCCTAGAACACGAATCCGCATCTGCCAACTTTTTTCGGCGGTTGCTCTGCTCGCCTGTGGCCACAAGTTGCGGTAAAAATGCCATCCGGCCACAACAAATGCAGCACTCAAAACAGGGAGAAACCACAGGCTTGCAATCAACGATGCGATCAATACAGTATGTATTTTAAGATTGGTCAGGTAGCCCGCTGTGCCGATTCCTACGCGTGAGTTGCCACGTGAAAAGTTGATCCGTTGTCTGGCCAGGGCACGCCAGGTTTCGCGCGGGCGCCACCGCACGATGGCATCGCGACAAAATACAAAGCGCAATCCCAGTTGACGCATGCGGATGTTGAACAGGGTGTCCTCAGCGGCATACAGCCATTCCGGATAGCCACCGGCTTGTTCCCAGGCCGCTTTGGTAAACGCAACCGAACGGCTGGAAGGGTAGTAACGAGCCGTTTCGGTATGGTCACGATTGGGCTGAAAGGTCGCGAGTACCACGGCCTCTTCAAATGGCGATTGGGTTTCAAAGCGAAAATTACCTGCAACGACATCGGGATGGCAGTCCGATTCAAAACACCGCTCGATATGCGCGAGCCACTCTGGCTCCACTTGGCATCCGGCATCGGTTACGGCAAGATGGGTTCCTTTCGCTGCAGCGATGCCCAGATTGCGGCCTTCGGCGATATTGCAGGGCTGTGAAATAACACGCAGCAGACCGCGTGAAGCATAGTCATTGAGGATTTCAAGTGTACCGTCATTGCTCTCGCCGTCGACGATCAGGATTTCGTCCGGCTTGCGCGACTGTTGCAATAATGAATCCACGAACTCACGGATAGTGCCGGCTTCGTTGCGGACGGTGGCGATGAGCGTGAATTTCATGTGCTACTTTCAGTCCTTGCCAGGTTCAAAATCACTTGCAGCATGTCCTCGTATTCAGAAACGGGGATGTGGAGGTTGGACTGCAGGCACAAGGTCAGTTTGTCGGCAGGCAGCGGGCGCCCACTCAACACCTCTGACCTAATCGCATCGAATGAGGCGCGGTCCCACGCAATGAGATCAAACGAGCGGTCGCGCACTGTCAGATTATCGGGTTTAAGCACCTCGTCTATGAATACGCCGTAGAGGGTGTATTCGGAGATATTGAAGTCCACCGCAAGTAATGCCTTTTGCCAAGGCATGCTTTTGAGACTTTCGATGTGTTGCTGCATCTGACTCAACCAATCCGGGTACCAAATGGCCGGGTAGGCCATGTAAGCGTTGTTGGTCGGGCTTTCAGGAAGTCCGAAAAAGCGCCACGAATTTGCGGCATGGTGACGGTGTGGGGCGCTCCCTCCTTCCTGATTAATTCGAACCAGAACACGCTTTCCGTCGTGTAGGCCAAGATCGTCTTTAAGGGAGAAGCGGCGGTAAAAAAATAAGTCCGAGTCGAGAAAAATAATGGGCCCGTCGTTGATCAGACGGTTGCTGGAAAGCTTGACAATCTGCTGCACGATCCAGCCAGGCTTGCCGGCACGGGTGTCCAGGCGCCACGACTGCCCGGGAGCAAATTTTTTTGCCAGGCGATACAAAATATCCGGATAAAAACAGGGATCGACCAAGTCTTCCTGGAAAACGAGTTCAACCTCGCTCGAACGCCCCAGGGCGTTCTGGAACGCGCCAAGGTCCTGCCTGGGAACTGCAATGACATGACGCGTTGGTGTCACCTGAAATGCTTCGATCGAACGCCTTAGCCAGACCATGCGTTCCAGGTCGCCAATATAAGAGGGGCTGAAAAATGTGCCTACTGTCATGCCGTGGATTGCGTTCCGGTTATGCACTTCGGCACCACTCGAATCAATCTGGCCGCTTGATTGGCGTTCAAATCCAGGTGCGGCATTCCTTTGAGCATTTCATTTGGTTTGCCCGTCTGTTGCAATAATGAATCCACTAAATCACTAATCATGTTGGCTTTATTGTGGACGGTGGTGATCATTGTGAAACCTGGCTTAGCCATCTTTATTTCGATCGCTATAAAGCCCTTCCATCGTACCCAGGAAGTGGCACACCAGCATTTCACGAAAAAAGGCTTCGTCGGCAGGAAGGGTGATCTGCCCGGTCACTGCGCGAACGGTTGCGCGGGCCAGCTTGGGAAAGAGATACAGGGGAATATTGAGAATGCGACGATTCCCCATGAATCCCTTGGTGACAGCAAGATTCCGGCTGCTCTGATATCGCCAGCGTCGCAGGTAACGCTTCGTACAACGATAGGCTTCTACTTTATGATGAACACGAGACTGGCCGAGAAATACAGCGCGCAAGCCTGCAGTCAGAATCCGTTCAAAAAGCTCGATATCCTCACCGCCGGCGAGTACGTTACCTTGTCGGCCACGACGGATATCAAACCCCCCCACTCGATCAAACACGGTATTTCGGAAGGCCATATTCGCGCCAAAGGGCGCCTGGCTAGGTTCGGTAATCATGTGGTTATCGCTGTGATCCGTGCGCACCGCCAGAAAGCCATAGAACCGTTCGGTCAGCCAGGCAGGGGGTGGCGCTTCCCAGATCGGTGCGATGTATCCCCCGCATGCATCGGCCTGGAATTCATCCAGGCCTGCCAGCGTTATCTCCAGCCACTCCGGTTCGGGCAACACATCGTCGTCAGTAAACAGCAGTACCGATCCACTTGCGCTAGAGATGCCGTGATTGCGTGCGTGAGACAGACCTTGCTTGTCCTCGAATTCATAGCGCAGTCGGGGCCAGCCGGCCCGGGCTTCCTCTACGACCTCTCGGGTATGGTCCGTGGAGTTGTTGTCAACAACAATGACCTCCCATGACCGTGAAGGATCGGCATGCTGTGCTCGCAACGCATCAATCGTTTCGCGTAGCGACTCGGCCCGATTGTAGGTGCAGACAATGATGCTTGCTTCCATGCTCATCTCGTTTCCAGAAGGCGCTGGACGTAGTACCTGAGAAGATTGGTCAGTCGACCATCATTGCTGCCCAGACGAATTTTTCTTAAAAGCATGGCGGGTGTATCTGTTCCAAACACATCCAGTCTACGGATACGAAAAGCATCGACTTCCGGTCGGTTAAAGCCTGATTCAACCGTAAAGGCTGCAACATAGCCAGCTTGTCTTGCCAATGACCGCACCTTTTCGTCGTGTCTGCCATACGGGTAAGCAAGATAGGTAGCAGGCCGTCCGGACAAAGCCGTGATGGCTTCGCGTGACTCAAGTAAATCCTTGAGCAGTTCAGCCGGGTCCATTTTAGTGAGATCGTGATGTTGGGCAGAATGCGAATGGAGGCTGAAGCCATGATCAATCAATTCACGAATTTGCACTTGGGCCATAAGCGGATGGGGGCGCATGGGTTCATCAACAGTAACCTGCCAATTACTGTCGCCACCCAATTTCCCGGTAACCAGAAAAACGGTTGCCGGCCAACCCATTTCACGCAACAGGGGTGCGGCGAAATCTCTGACCCCTGTAAATCCATCGTCAAATGTCAAAACAAATGCGCCTTGCGGAAGTGATTTGGCCCCGTTCCGCCAGGCATCGAAATCCTCAATACTCACCGCCTGGTAACCGTTTTTATTGAGCGCGCGCATGTGTGCTGCAAAGCGATCCGGATGGATGCAGTAAACATCGCGTTTATGATCGGGCTCACCCACTCGGTGATACATCAGAACCGGTAAACGTTGCGCAGTATTCATCATGAAACAATTCTATTTTTTGCGTTGAACAAGGCGCGGTGAATGCTGAGAGGCAGCAGGCTGGGAAGCATACGAAGCTTGTCGTCAATGGTCCCTTTTCCCGCAAGCAGCGCCTTGCGAAAAACGGGCCGCGCATTCTGGATATCCCCTTGCCAGTGCAGCGTGTTCCCGGCTTCGAGCAGCTTACCCCAGGTAATCTGCTCGATTAGACTTTCACCCAGCTTGCCAGCTACATCAGGGTGGCCCCGCAAGAAAAACTGTTTGGCGCGAAAGGTGTCAATTGCCGCCAGCGCGCGATTCTGCGTGGCTTGCTCGCCGCCATGGTGATGGTATTGCGCAAGCACCTCGGGCACGCGAACCAAGGCCCCTTGTGCGGAACACTCAAGCCAGAGTAAATAATCTTCCGCAATGGTGAGTTGGGTATTAAACCCGCCCGCCTTGAGCAGCGCATCACGACGTGTCAGTGCGCCATGGATCGGCCAGCGGCACCCTTCCAGCAAGACGGCGTATTTTTCATGGGTTTCATAGTCGGGTGGCACGAAAGGTTCGCCGCGCCCCCCAGACAACCCCAAATTCTGCCAACCACAATACGCAAGCACGGCTTCGGGCCTGTCTGTCAATCCAGCGCACATTTTTTCCAGAAAATCAGGACTCCAGGTGTCGTCGCAATCGAGAAAAGCAACCAGGGATGCGTGCGCCTCCTGTAGCCCGAGATTGCGAGCCAAGCTGACGCCGCGTTGTGGCTGATGACGCACCCGAATTCGTGGATCGGAAAATGAATCCAGCACATCCAATGAGCGGTCGGTGGAGCCATTGTCGACGACAATCAGATCGAAATTGCCCATGGTCTGGGCAAGCACACTTTCCACGGACCGGTGGAGATGGTACTCGCCGTTAAAGCAGGGCATGACGATCGAAACCTGCGGATTCAAGTATCGCCACCCATTGATCGGTAGCATGCCAGGTGCACACTTGCCATGTCATGCCAGCTGTAAGCTTCACCCTGTAGTTTTGCGGCGGCAGCCATGCTTGCAAGTGGCGCTTCTTCGGCGTCGCGCAGGGCGCGTGCAAGGTCATTCGGCTTCTGGGGGTCGAACAGGATGCTGCTACGGGTATCGATGTATTCCGGAAGCGTTGCAATCGACGGCGCAATCACCGGACAACCGTAGGTCAGCGCCAGCATCAGCGATCCACTTGTCTGCGTCTGCCGAAATGGGAACACCACGATGTCTGCTGCACGAAAAAAATTTTGAATCTCCTCGTCAGGGATAAAACGCAGGTGCGTGCGTATTCTCGGGTCAGCGCTTGCAAGCGACTCGATCTGCCGCTTGATGTCATCATCAAGCGGTTTGCCGGCAATAAGCAATATTGCCTGGGGGTCCTGGACTGTACGAAAGGCATCGATCAGTTCTTCTACGCCCTTATAAGGCTTGATATAGCCAAAATAGAGAAATACACGGCTATGCGCAGGCAGGCCTAAAAGATGGCGTGCATCGGTGCGGTCGATATCGTCCTTGTACCAGCCAGTGTACGAGGGGTGTCGAACTATGGATATGGCACGTGGAAAACGATACTTCGCAACGATTTCGCACCGGGTGTATTCGCCATGCACGATAAGATGCCGGCACAGCTTCATCAGGACAGCACGAAGCCAAGTATCGATACGCGGAAAGCGCGACTCATAGGCATCCAGTTCGTGCACTGTCCACACCACATTGTTTTTCAGTACCCGATATGCGATCAGCACGATCAGCACATGCAGGAATTGAAATGGCGTTGTGTAGATGCCATGGGGCCAATGCACATGCACCACATCCAGACCATCACGACCTATCAGCAGCCGCAGAAGGCTCAGAGGCGGATTGCCTATGACCCGCACCCCCAGCTTGTTCAGTTCCTGCTTGAGCAGAATCTGGTAGGGGTTCTGGGGCCACCAGGGAAGGAAACCTGCCGTGATGTTCCTGCTCATGATTGCCTTGTGGACGGCTTGAACCGCCATAACAACCATTTCTCCAGGAACGCCAACGTTGGCGTATAGAGCCGCATGAGTTGTCTGCGCACCCAGCCCATTTGTCTGAGCCGGTCCTGCTGGACCGTCCGGGCTATACGGGTCCGCAGGCTGCTCCTGTCACGTTGCGGTTGTAGATTGAAGTTTTCCCAAAGTACCGCGATTTCGTCGGCAAATGCAGCTTGCTCTGCCCGTGTTTGATAGTCGCGCGCGTCAGTTTGTGCGCGTTGCCCTAAGCGGGTCCGATAGTCGGGATCGTCTGCAAGTTTTTTCAACCATGCGGCCGCGTGCTCGGGGAGAGGGTCGGCCCAATGACCTTGGATACCCAGTGTGGTGGGCCCATAAAAATCCGAGTCATCTTTTACAGGGATCAAATCATGGGCAACCAGACATGAATTTTGATAGTTCATGTAGCTAAGATTCCCTGACCATGCCGTGGCTACCACCGGTTTGCCTAGCAACATGGCCTCCAATGGCACCAAACCGAGCCCCTCGGCACGGTGAAGACTTATGAAAGCATCACAGCTGGCATACAGGGAAAGGAGTTCGGCGTAGGGCAGGGTTTCTTCGATCAAGTGAATACGTGGGTCACTGTTTATCAGTGCCTGCATTTGGTCAATGAGTGTGCGCATTTTAGGACTGACGCCCTTGCTGCTACTCATCTTGATGACCAGATGCCGGTCTTTCTCTAGGGGGAACGCTTGACGAAAAGCCTCAACCGCAGCAAAAGGATTTTTTCGCGCAGGATCACTGTGGGGATCGAATCCCATCCCCACGACGAAAACATCCTGAGGCAAGCCGAAGCGCCGGCGATCAGCTTGAATGTCAGAAGGCAGGCGCATTGGGTGCTCAGCAAACAGGATGGGGGTTCTGGGCACGTGGTTGGCCATCGTGGATTGGATGAACCTGGAGCCGGAAATCAGCACATCAAAAAATTCCAGACCCAAACGCAAGTGCTCTGGCAACACCGTCAAATCCCACCAGATAAAACCAACATTCAGATGGCCCTCTGTTACAAGATTGCGGGGGGGGTGAAGCGCAAACTGGGGCAGAATGTGCGCGCCCTCGACAAAAATATTGATCGCGTAAGGCAACTCGGTATCGGGCGCTATCGTGATGTGGTTCAACTCCAAGTTTTTACCACTTCGACCGTGGCCCGCGTCGAGATCAAGAATACATACTGGGAAGCCGCGTGCAATTAAAACGCGAGCAAACTCGCGAGTGGTCAAGCCGAGACCTAGGTTGGCACTGGCCATGCCAATAATGTTGAAACCAAAAGGGATAGACGTCCGTTTAGACATCAGAATCTGAGTTCTTGATCGGTTTCGTATTCAACTGACGAACCTGCTCCGGACAATCGCCGAACCTGCCAAGCAAGTAATCACGCAGCGCAAACCGGCGCGCTATGTGCTCGGGCTCGAACCAGCTTGTTCGAATATTTCGGGTTGCGGTGGCAAGATTCCAGTAGAGATTCTTCCAGCAGGTCAACAGATTGCTACCCGGGCATGTAAGAAGGTCCTTCAATGACGGCAAGTTAAATGTCTGCTTGAATGCCCGAAAAAGAAGCGTTGACCAATTACGGAGTCCAAGGTGACGCTTTGCCCAACGCAAAAGATTCCGGCTGCCAAAATAGACCATAAGTGGGCTGGCAACGCCAAGACTCGCGGATACCTTGTGCCATACATGTGAACGGGGTGCGAAAAGGCAAAGGTACCCATGCTCGCGTGCCCGGAAACACCAGTCTGCTTCCTCGTGCATGAGAAACAATTCCGGATCAAGCGCACCGATTTTACGAATGGCGTCTGTCCGCAACATGAGTGCCGCACCAACGCAGATTTGAACTTCCATAACGCGCTCGAAGCTGTGATGGTCGTCACGAACCTTGTGGTTCGCAAACACAAAGTCCAGATTGGCCATATCAAACGAAGCGCCAGTGCACCAGAGTACATCAGGGTCCTGTTGATAGTAGAGCTTGGGTTGTGCTGCTGCAGCCGAGGGCACTGCTTCCAGCGCTTCGACCAGAGGCTCAAGAAAATTTGGCGCGACTGTCGTGTCGTTGTTTAGCAGCAAGATGTAATCAAATCCCTTGTCCAATCCAAACCGGATGCCTGTGTTATTTCCGCCTGCATACCCAAGATTGGCACTGTTTGAAACCATGTGTACGTCAGGATAGCCCTCGTTAATTTGTTCAGGAGATCCATCTTTCGACGCATTATCAACAATCAGTATTTCGTGATTGGGATAGCTAAGCCGCTGGAGCGAAGCAAGGCAGGCCAGGGTGTCAGCCGCTCCGTTCCAGTTAAGGACAACGATTAGAACGGTGGGTTTGGTATTGGGACGGACCGTGTCAGCGCGGGCGAGGAACTGGTATGCGACGCTGTCGGGATTGCTCTTGATGATTCGTGATATGGACCTTGTGTTTTTTTCTGGAGCAATCAGGCGGTCTGTCGATGCCATAGGCTTGAAGCCCGTCGTCCACAACAATTCACGCATGGATTGGCGGGTAAAAAAACGAAGGTGGGTAATATCGAGAATACCGTCTTTGCTATAGGACCATTGGCCTTTCTGTAACTCATCTATGATTGACCAGTGTCCGATGTTGGGCAGGCTGATTACCAATGATCCGGCCGGAGTGAGTTTTTCAGCTAATCGATTGAGGACACCCCACGGGTCATTGAGATGTTCAAGCACATCGGCACAAATGATGCATTCATAGTGCGAATCTGGAATCAGGCCTAATACGTCTTCGATTGGTCCTGACCAGACCTGGTCAAGATGGGTGGCAGCAATATCAGCAGCTGCCTTCACCAGCTCAACGCCATCTACTTCTGCATTTTGACGATCCTTGATGGCGTGGCCAAGAGTGCCGTTACCGCAACCAATATCCAGAATGCGTTTAGCTTGATATGGAACTAAGGCTAATACCTCGGGCCGCAGGGAGCCGTAATAGCCACCTGTGCACAAACTGGGGCTGGAGGTTGGCATCAGTCAGAGTCTTTCAAAATGCGGGCAAATATTTAAAGTTTTCACGTCATATTCCACTGCTGCTTAGTTTTTCGGCCGAAAGACCGGTTTCAATGGCCCATGTGGCTTCTAGACTCACAAATCCCTCGTTAATGTGTCCTGTAACGGCACGATTGATACTCCCCGAAACAACATGAATAGGCATTACGTTCTCGCTGTAATAAACGGGCTGAAATGAAACGCCCAGGGCTACACCCAGACGCAAGGAGTAAACACCCGGCAAGAATGGAAACTTTCGGACTTTGTAGCTCAATACGTAGATTCCAGGGGAGAGGGTTCCGGGTTTTAACTCACCAAGACTTTGGCTGGTGGCGAGGTAAAGAAAGTCTGTCGTGTGTATGCCAATTCCGAAAATTGGATCCGGCACAGCATTTTTAACGCGGTATTTGATTTGGAATTCAATATCTTGAAGATGCTCTACCGACGTAGCGTGCTTTCCAGACGCATCTAGCATTGTTACAGATTCAAGTTCAATGTCACCGCCAGACTCGGACCGCCCACTGAAAGCTGAGATTTTTGACTCATGAATCTGCTTGTCGCTGGCCGCATAAAACGTATTGCAGACATCCTTGGATGCACCGTCTTGCGCAATCATGCCGTGATTCATGAGAAGAACCCGAGTGCATAAGCGCTCTACCTGGCGAATGTTGTGGCTTACCAGCAGAACAGTTCTCCCCTGTCGCTTGATCAAATCCTCCATCCGGTCGAAGCATTTTCTCTGGAAAGCCAGATCGCCAACCGCCAGCACTTCGTCCACGATCAAGATTTCGGATTCAATACTGGTTGCCACTGCAAAGGCCAGCTTGACCTGCATGCCCGAGCTGTATCGCTTGACCGGGGTGTCGATGAATTCCGACATCTCGGCAAAGTCGACGATCTCGTCAAACTTCTTGTCAATCTCCCGGCGCGACATGCCTAGGATGGCGGCATTGAGGTAAACGTTTTCGCGACCAGTGAAGTCGGGCACGAATCCAGCACCCACTTCGATCAAGGGGGCGATGCGGCCAGTGACCTTGACCGAGCCACGGGTGGGGGTGCTGATCTTCGCCAGCATTTTGAGCAGGGTGGATTTGCCGGCGCCATTGTGGCCGATGATGCCGACCACTTCACCTTGCTCGATGGAAAAGTTGACGTCGTCCAGCGCCTTGAACAGGGGGCGCTCCGGGATTGTCTTCCCGGTCAGCCGCGAAGCGGTGTTGAGCAGGGTCTGCTTGATGCCTTGCAGGGCGCCCAGTCGGTATTCCTTGGTGAGGTGGTTAACTTCGATGACGGGCATGGGCTTTAATCTGAATAACGTTGCAAAAACTGCTCTTCGCACAATTTAAACATAGGCAGCCTGTTGGGTGCGGGAGGGGGGGCCGCGCATGCCAAGCCGATATTGAAGCTGATATTGCCGAAAAGTATGTAATACAAACCGTCAGTTTGACGCGAGTACCCCTTTAAGCTCGGTAAGCGCTTTGGGGGATTCGTTCCATTTTACATTCAGCCTGAAAAACCCTTCCGATTCGGGGCTGCTCCGCTGAAACCCCGATTCAACAATTTTAAATTGACATACATGGTCCGCATAAAAGACATTGGTGACGATGTTGCCCACATCTATGCTGATGCGAACTGAATAGATGCCTGGCAACAATGGTAGCTGATCAATTCTTCCCCTGAAATCGTGCACGCCAGGCTCGAGGATTGCGGGCAGGTTGTGCTCGTCGCTGACATGGGTGCTGATATTGATAAAGTCGGTAGTATGGATGCCCAATACGATTTTTGGTTTGATTTGGCTTGAGTTCACTTTTAACTGAATGTGAAAGTAAACATCAGATCCAAACTCGAATTTTTCACATGGATGGCCATTGGTATCCTGCAAGGTTAAGGAAGCCAATTCCAACTCGCCCGTTGTCATGAGCTTTCGATTTGTTTTTTGAGCAATGATACGGTCATCGTTGCGGTCATAGAACGCATTACAGATAGCGCCTGCGGAACCATCCATATCTATGTGACCATGATCGAGAAGCAGTACGCGCTGACACATACGCTCTATCTGCCGTATGTTGTGCGAAACGATCAGAACGGTCCGTCCCTGTCGCTTGATCAGGTCCTCCATGCGGTCAAAGCACTTGCGCTGAAATGCCAGATCGCCCACCGCCAGCACTTCATCCACAATCAATATTTCCGACTCTATGCTGGTGGCCACGGCAAATGCCAGTTTGACCTGCATGCCCGAGCTGTATCGCTTGACCGGAGTATCGATGAATTCGGCCATCTCGGCAAAGTCGACAATCTCGTCAAATTTGCTGTCGATCTCCTGGCGCGACATGCCGAGGATGGCGGCATTGAGGTAAACGTTCTCGCGCCCGGTGAAGTCGGGTACGAAGCCAGCGCCCACTTCGATTAAGGGGACAATGCGGCCGTTGACCTTGACCGAACCGCGGGTGGGGGTGCTGATATTCGCCAGCATCTTGAGCAGGGTGGATTTGCCTGCGCCATTGTGACCAATGATACCGACCACCTCGCCTTGCGCAATGGAAAAGTTGACGTCGTCTAGCGCTTTGAAAAGGGGGCGCTCTTCGACTTTCTTTCCAGTCAGACGACCGGTGGCTTTTAACAGGGTTTGCTTAAAACCCTGCATGGCGCCCAGGCGGTATTCCTTGGTGAGGTGATTAACTTCGATGATGGGCATGATGTGTTAATTATGGTGGATAGGATTGGGCAAGTACTGGTCCATGGAGTTTTTGGCAATCATCGAATCAGGGAACCAGCGCTTTTCACCGTAGGGCTGATTAAGCATGATCACAGGCAGAACCGGATTGAAGATGCTCGACCAGGCCGAGAGGAACGATGCGGTTCTGATCAACGCGCTGCATCTGGATAACAGGAGACAATTTATCAGGGCTTCTTTGCCCTTGATGTAGTTATCTCCCAAGGAGGGCTGCACATGAATGGCCTTACCATCGCTGCTGCGTTCCTGGTCGTCGTGATGGATTACTTCGATATCCGTGAATTTTGTTTCGATCCATTCAATAAAGGAATCTTCGTCACTCGCTACGAATAGCGCATCAATTTCTGGGTTAGCGGCAAGATAATTGGAAATCGTTTGGGCGCAAAATTCCAGGGTTACCGGCCAGGCTTCGGCTTTTTTGTCAGTGCCCCGGTAGTGCACGCCGAGCACTGTCTTGTGCGCGAAGTGCTTGGCGACAAAGGATTCCACGCAATCCTGGATTTCGTCCTTGATGCGCACATTCTCATCAAGCAGAGTCTTGGCATCACCAATGGTCATGGGCGTCCCCATGGCTGAAGGGAGGCCCAACTGTTCGATATCTGAAATGGTGCTGATCGAAATCCGGCGCATTTCAATATTTTTCCTGTTGCCTGTCGTCAGTTTGATGTTTTCAAAATAATACTCAAACCAGTTATCGTCACTTGGGCGCGTATAAAAAGGACTTGATAAAACGATATGTGGCGTTAAGTTGAAACGCCGGCAATGCTCAAGAATAGTCAGGCACCAGCTGAGTTGGGCGAAAAATCCTACCTTGGCAGTGATGTTTACAGCATAAATACCGTGGTTGTTTTTTTGCTGAAGCGGGCAGTAAAAAGGTTTGAGCCTGTTATCTATAGTGCGAAAGTAATTTCTACAATCGATCAGTCCCTGCCAGTAAAGCTTTCGGACGCTCATAAATACAATGCCCCGGAAATTCGACGCCCCAATCGTTTCGTCCGCGCGCTTCTTTGGTGGGCGTCAGCACGAATCGTGAGGAGCCCTCGGGTTTTTTTTCTTCCCAGGAGGGGCGCCTCAAATAACATCGGCGAAATAGCTTTCTGCACGTTTGAAATAAAGGTAACTCAGTGGCAGCAGGATGGCGATCAGGGTTGCGCCGGGAGCCATGGCGACCAAGTCTGGCGCTTCGCTCCGCAGCACGACGCTCTGGAAGGCATCGATGATGCCGGCCAGGGGGTTGAGGGTGTACAGGGTATAGAGCGTATTAGACCACTCGCCTGCGGACTGCTGCACCAGCAGTTTGTCCTTGACCAGCTGTAGCGGGTAAATAACCGGCGAGGCATACATCAGCAGTGAGAGCAGCACCGGCAGCGCAGCGCCTATATCACGGAAATAAACATTAATCGCCGAGCCGACAAAGGCAATGGTGAGCGAAGCCAGCACGGTGTAGAGAATGATGAGGGGCACCCACAGGATGTAGACGCTGGGCATCATCTGATACCACACCATCAACCCCGCCAGGATGATGAAGTTGATGCCCAGCTCCACCAGCTTGGTGAGCACCGAGGTGATGGGGAAGATCTCACGCGGGAAGTAGATTTTTTTGATCAGCGCGGTGTTGCCGACGACGCTGGTGACGCCCTCGGAGGCCGATTCCTGAAAAAAGGTCCAGGGCATGAGCGCGGCAAAAACCAGGATGGGGTAGGGGATGTCGCCACTTTCGATGCCGACAAAGCTCTTGACCAGGGTGAAAATAAGCATGAGCGTGATGGGCTTGATGACTGCCCAGGCGATGCCGAGATAGGCCTGTTTGTAGCGTAATGTGATGTTTTTCCACGCAAGGGTGGCCATCAGTTCGCGGTAGTCGTAGAGGTTTTTGGCGATGGTGAGCATAGAGGAGTCAGTTGTAAGCGACCTTGCTGCCAGCAGCGCGGTGTTTGTTGGAAGCGTGTAGACGCAAGGGGCTGGTTACGGGTCCAGTCCGATCAGCAAGATTACCCGACCACATATATGCAGCCATTGGAAATGGGGTTATGACAGCTTGCGGAAAAATTGTCGATGGTGTCGACATCACAACCTCTGCGCATCAGGTGCTTGATCCTGTGCGAATTGATAGAACCAGTTTCGCTAGGGCCGTGAATGTGAAGCGAGGGGGCATGGTGGATGTATTCATGGGTGGATATTGTAGTTACTTAAGATAGCAGCAAGGTGTGTGCCAGAAAAATGCATGGCATGGAGGGGTGAGGCCTGGGGTGGCTTGATTGGAATGCTGCCGCACAAGATGAGGAGGGGCGCCAACACGGAAGCACCTTGATCCAGAGGAGTGAACAATTCAACCCGCAATGCGAGTACTGCGTCGGCGGGTGACGCGGTCGACCAGGCTGCGATAGAGCGGGGCGGGGAGCAGGCTGGCGATGAGGTGTTTGAGGTCGACTGCTTTCCAGTCTGCCTTGCGGAAGGCGCGGCGAAACAGGCGGCGAGCAGATTCGGTGTCGTTACGCCAGTGGCTGCGATAGGCTTCGCGGAGCAAGGGACCGTAAATCAATTCGTCCAGATGGGAAGCGGTGTAACGCGCAACGAGCTCAGGGTGGTGACGGGCCAAGTCGTGGCGTACGGCAACCGCATCAAAAACCTGCTGCCAATGCGGAATGTGGGCGTCACCGCGTGGGTAGCGGCGGTAAAACGCCAGTACGTCGGTTACGCGAACGAGACTCGGCTGGCGCGCGAGCATTCTCAGCCACAGGTCATAGTCCATGGCGGTGGGAGCACGTTCTGAAAAGCCGCGTAGTTCATCAATAAGATGGCGCCTCACCAGCACGCTATTAATTGGCCAGGAATGATCCTCCATAAGATAAGCGGCTGCTTCACCAGGCGCCAAATCGGGCGGGATGACGGGGTTAGGGTCAGTCGACGCTACGCCAATGTTCTGCCAGCTACAGTAAGCGACGTCGGCGTTTCCGGCTACCAGTGCCGTGTGCATCAAGCGCAAGGCGTCCGGGTGCCAGGTATCGTCGGCATCAAGAAAGGCAATGTAATTACCGTTTGCGTGGGCGAGCGCCTGGTTGCGTGCCACAAAAGGCCCTGCGCGGTTTTGGTAAAGAATCGTGATGCGTTCGGGATGCTTAACAGCAAGGCGCTGCAGCACTTCTGTTGAGCCATCGGTTGAGCCATCGTCTACCACGATGAGCTCAATATGCGGGTAACTTTGCCCAAGCACGCTCTGCATCGCCTCATCCACGTAGGGCATGGCGTTGTAGCAAGGCATCACTACAGTAATAAGTTCAGGGTCAAAGTTATCCATTTGTCTCGCTGTTTATTATTTGATTGGCTGGCTTGAGCCTGTACACACTGAATTGAACCGGCATCGACCGTGTTGCATGCTCCCCAGGTTACGAAGAAAGGGGCCATTGGGCTTACCTTTAATCCATCAACCTTGCCTGAGTGAAGCAATTCAGTCATCCGTACGCAGACATTCAGCGTGATTGACTTTACACCGGACTCACCTGGTTTGACTAAATATTCAGCTAATTCAGGCTTGATTCGGCACGGCAGCAACGATGACAGAACAGCTTTGGTTACAATCGTCGAACACGCACATGACTATGAATTTTCCCATGCAAACTCTAACCGTCGACCTTGGCGACCGCGCTTACCCGATCCATATTGGTAACAGCCTGCTGGGTTTAACCGAATTGATCCTGCCGCATCTAGCGCAAAAGCGCGCGATGATCGTGACCAACACCACGGTGGCGCCACTCTACCTGGCGCGGCTGACGGCGACTCTGGAGGCGGGCGGGGTGGCGGTTACCAGCGTGGTATTGCCGGACGGCGAGGCCTACAAGAACTGGGAAACGTTGAACCTGATCTTCGATGCGCTGCTGACCGAGCGCGCAGAGCGCAAGACGACGCTGATTGCATTGGGCGGCGGGGTGATCGGCGACATGACAGGATTTGCCGCAGCAAGTTATCAGCGCGGCGTGCCGTTCATCCAGATTCCCACTACGCTGCTGTCGCAGGTCGATTCGTCGGTGGGTGGCAAAACCGGCATCAACCATCCGCTTGGCAAGAACATGATCGGCGCGTTTTATCAGCCGAAACTGGTGCTGGCTGATACCGATACGCTGAACACGCTGCCGGCGCGCGAACTCTCGGCAGGCTTGGCCGAGGTGATTAAATACGGCCTGATCTGGGATGTTGATTTTCTGGCCTGGCTCGAAGCCAACATGGACAAGCTGCGTGCACTCGACCCGGTGGCGATCACCCACGCCATTTTCCGCTCGTGCGAAATCAAGGCGCAGGTGGTGGCGCAGGACGAGCGCGAAGGCGGCATCCGCGCGATTCTGAATCTGGGCCACACCTTTGGCCACGCGATTGAGACCGGCATGGGCTACGGCAACTGGCTGCATGGCGAGGCGGTGGCGGCGGGCATGGTGATGGCGGTGGAAACCTCACAGCGTTTGGGATGGTTGAGTGAGTCAGACGTGACGCGCACTCGTACCCTGATCCGCGCAGCCGGTTTGCCGGATACAGCGCCGGATCTGGGCGTCGACACCTATCTGGAATACATGGGCCACGACAAGAAAGTCGAGGGTGGAAAAATGCGTTTTGTGCTGCTGAAAAAAATGGGCGAAGCGGTGATTACCGCCGACGTGCCGACCGAAGTACTGACCGGCGTGCTCACTGCGCCACGCTAAAGGATCATCAATGAATACCCTCGCATCCTACGCCGCGCATTCCAGTCAAACCCGCGGACGTTTGCATAGCGAGCCCCCCGCTGCGCCACGTTCCGAATTTCAGCGCGACCGCGACCGCATCATTCATTCCACTGGGTTTCGTCGGCTGGAATATAAAACCCAGGTGTTTGTGAACCACGAGGGCGATCTGTTTCGCACCCGCCTCACCCACAGCCTGGAGGTGGCGCAGATTGCGCGCACCATCGCCCGCTTGTTGAGCCTGAACGAAGACCTGGTTGAGGCCGTGGCATTGGCGCACGACCTGGGTCACACGCCGTTTGGCCATGCCGGGCAGGACGCGTTGAATGCCTGCATGAAAGAACACGGTGGCTTCGAGCACAACCTGCAATCGCTGCGCGTGGTGGATATGCTGGAAGAACGCTACGCTGAATTCGATGGGTTGAATCTCACGTTTGAAGCGCGCGAGGGCATCCTCAAGCATTGTTCGGTGTCCAACGCCGAAAAGCTGGGCGCGGTGGGTGAACGTTTTCTGAAGAAGCAGCAACCGTCGCTGGAAGCGCAAATTACCAATCTGGCCGATGAGATCGCTTACAACAATCACGATGTGGACGACGGTCTGCGTTCTGGGTTGATTACACTGGAGCAGTTGTTGGAGGTGAAGCTCTTTGCCCGGCATCTCGCTGAGGTGCGTGCAAAATACCCGACACTCAATGGCCGCCGCGAAATAACCGAAACCGTGCGCCGCATCATCAATACCCTGATCATCGATCTGGTGGAAACCACACGGACGAATATTGAAAAAAGCGGTGTGCAAACCGGTGATGAAGTGCGCGCTGCACCGGCCATGGCCGCATTCAGTCCCGAGGTACTCGACGAGCACCGCGAACTGAAGCGGTTTTTACACCGGCATCTGTACCGTCATTACAAAGTGGCGCGCATGAGCGCCAAGGCCAGCCGCATCATTACTGATCTCTACACGGCGTTTTCTGGAGATGCCCGGCTGCTCCCCCCTGAACATCAAGCGCACGAGTCGCTAACGGGCATGCGCGCCGTGGCGGATTACATCGCGGGGATGACCGATCGCTACGCAATACGCGAGCACCGACGAATATTCGCGGTGGAAGAAATTTACAGCTGATTTCCTTTAAGTCCGTCAGGCTGCTAGGCCGCCTTCAAATCGAGCAAGGCCTCTGGATGCGCGATGGCCACACGAAGCAGCGTTTGCGCCGCGCCCGTGGGTTTGCGCCGGCCTTGCTCCCAGTCCTGCAGCGTGCGGGTGGACACGCCCATCAGGCTGGCCAGTTCGGATTGCGTCATCCCAAGCCGGCTGCGCGCCTCGGCGATGGGAGACAAGGCCACCTGGGTTTTTCGGGCGGCTTTACCCGTCTTCATTTGGCGCACAGAGTTAAGCAAATCCCGCTGGAATTGTTCCATTTCCTTATCCATGTTCAATGACCTCTCGCAGTTGATTCAAAAAAGACAAGGGCAAATTGTCGAACTTGGCTTTCACGTACACCATCAGCAACCAGATTTCACCGTGTTTCAGTCGATTGAAATAAATTACCCGCGCCCCACCTCGCTTGCCCATTCCGGAGCGTGTCCATCGAACTTTGCGGCACCCGCCTGATCCCGGAATCACATCGCCGCCGTCCGGGTTGGCGGCCAGCCAGTCAATGAATTCGATACGCTCGGAATCAGTCCAGATCTGAGACGCTGCACGCTGGAAGACTTCCGTTTCGATGACGGTATGCATGTTTAAATGCTACGGCAATGCCGTATATTTGGCAATATAAAAATGTTCGGGTAGGTGTGTCACCCTGTAGTGCGCAGAAAACCTATGCCCCACAGATACAACGACGCTACGTCATGCAACTTCCCCCGGCGGTAGCGTTCGCGCCACCACCCAGCACGTCACCTCGCGTGCGCCTGCGCGCTTCAGCGTGGCGGCCAGTTCATCGAGGCTGGTCCCTGTCGTCATCACATCGTCAATCAGCGCGATGTGCTGGCCTTCAATATTGCCCGAACACGTGAATGCGCCGCGCACATTCCGTCGCCGCGCATCGTGCTTCAATCCTTGTTGCGGCGGGGTGTCGCGGATGCGCTGGCAACTGCTTGTGTCGAGTGTGATCCCCAGTTGCTTGCCCACTTCGCGTGCGACTTCAGTGGCATGGTTGAAGCCGCGCTCGCGGATGCGGGTTGCATGCAACGGCATGGCGATCAAGCGGTCGGGCCGTGAGCTGGAGGCTACAGCCCCGGCAAGGCATCCACCCAGCGCTGGCGCTACAGCGAGCCGGCCGTGATACTTCAGACGCGGGATAAGCCGGTCGAGCGGAAAGGTGTATGCCAGCGCAGCAATGGTGCGGTCAAACGCGGGCTGGCGCTTGAGGCAAGCGCCACATACTTGCCCTTCGGGTGTGGGGGTGGCGCATTGCGGACAATGTGCCTGGGTATGCCAGGGTAAGTCGTCAAGACAGCTTGGGCACAAGGCTTGGCTTGCTGCAGCCGCACCGCATAGCAAGCAGGAACGCGGGGTGAGTTGATTAAATATTGATCTGATGTTCAATTTTTGATTGGAGGAAATTTGACAGGGACGGCGTAGCCCCCGAAAATCCGCGCCATGAAAGCCAAACGTCTCATCACTGCTTCATCCTCCCGATTTGCTGCGCAGTTGTTCAACATCATTACCGTCGCGGTGCTGATGATTTCGCTTACCGCGCTGTTGTTGGGCAAGTTGCTTGCCAGTCACAAAATCGGTTTTTTACCGTTCGTACTGTCGCTGCCGCCAATCATGATTTGGCTGGGGGCATCCATCTTTGTGTACGCCAGCATTGCGCACCACCCTAATCCACGCACCGTACATTACAACAAATGGGCAGGCTACCGGTATTACGGCGTAATGGGCAGCCTGGTGGTGTTCGGTCAGCCGATTTACGGGCTGTTAGGCGGCTGGATTGGCCTCATGCTGGTGTTGGGCCTGGCGGTGACGATTATCGTGCCGTGGGCGCTGTTTGATATTTACAGGGCTGCACGCGAACCGTGGGCTGATATGACGATAGAGGTGGCAATTTATGAATGACATGACTCAACCTGTGACGCGCCTTTCCATGGCCGGGATCGAGGCACTGTTCGCGCTGCCATTTGCCGATCTGATGTTCCAGGCGCAGACCGTGCATCGGGCCAATTTCGACCCCAACAAGGTGCAGCTGTCGACGCTGCTGTCGATCAAGACCGGTGGGTGCTCCGAAGACTGTGGCTATTGCCCGCAAGCCGCACGTTATGACACCGGTGTTGAGAATCAGGGGTTGTTGAATCTGGACGATGTGCTGGCCGCGGCCAAAGCCGCCAAAGCTGCCGGTGCTTCGCGCTTCTGCATGGGTGCGGCGTGGCGCGGCCCCAAGCAGCGCGATCTCGATCCGGTGCTCGATATGGTGCGGGCCGTCCGCGCGCTGGGGCTGGAAACCTGCGCCACGCTGGGCATGCTGAAAGACGGTCAGGCTGAACAACTGAAAGACGCCGGCCTCGATTACTACAACCACAATCTCGACACTGCGCCTGAGTTTTACGGCGACGTCATCACCACGCGCCAGTATCAGGATCGCCTCGACACGCTCGAGCGGGTGCGTCAGGCTGACCTGCATGTGTGCTGTGGCGGCATCGTCGGCATGGGCGAGTCGCTCACCCAGCGCGCTGGTTTGATCGCGCAGCTGGCTGCGCTCGATCCTCAACCTGAGTCGGTGCCGATCAATCTGTTGGTGCAGGTCGAGGGCACGCCGCTCGCCAACACCGAGGCGCTCGACCCACTGGAGTTCGTGCGTACCATTGCGGTGGCGCGGATCTGTATGCCGAAAAGCTTCGTTCGCCTGTCGGCTGGCCGTCAGCAGATGAGCGACGCGGTGCAGGCGCTGTGCTTTCTCGCCGGTGCCAATTCGATTTTCTACGGCGAGAAACTGCTCACCACCGGCAACCCTGAGTGGACGCGCGACCAGCGCCTGTTCGACACTCTGGGCCTAGCCGCCCTGTGAGTTCGGCGTTGTCATGAGTCTGGCCGCGCTGACGCGTCTGCAACTGGGGCTGGCGGTGCGAAAAGCGGATCATCTCGAACGCCGGCGCTTGCTGCTCGATGGTGCGCAGGGCGCCCACGTCACGATCAACGGCCAGCGCGTCATCTCGTTTTGCAGCAACGATTATCTGGGGCTGGCCGCTGACCCGGCGCTGGTTCAGGCTGCGCACGCCGCGCTCGACCAGTGCGGCGTCGGCGCAGGCGCGGCGCACCTCATCACCGGCCATCACCGCTTCCATCACGACTTCGAAGCGGCTTTCGCACACTTCGTTGGCAAGCCTGCTGCGCTGCTGTTTTCCACCGGGTATATGGCCAATCTGAGCGTGCTGACTGCATTGTGTGATCGGCACAGCGAGGTCTTCGCCGACAAGCTCAACCACGCTTCGCTGGTGGATGCGGCCAAGCTTTCGGGGGCGAGCTTCACCCGGTTTCGTCATCACGATCTGGCGCAGCTCGAAGGCCAACTGGAAAGAAGCACCGCGCAGGAAAAAATGATCGTCTCCGATCTGGTGTTCAGCATGGACGGCGACCTTGCGCGGGTTGATGCACTGCTTGATCTGGCTGAGCGATACGATGCCTGGCTCTATCTCGATGATGCGCACGGTTTTGGCATACTCAATGACGGTCGGGGCGGCTTGACCGAGCGCGCCCGCGCCAGCGACCGCGTGATTTATCTGGCCACGCTGGGCAAGGCAGCGGGGGTGTCGGGTGCTGCGGTGGCGGCGCACCCAAGCGTGATCGACTGGCTGCTGCAGACAGCACGGCCCTATGTTTACACCACCGCTTCGCCACCGCTGCTGGCTGCGTGCCTGCTGGAAAGCCTGCGTCAGATCGAAGCGGGCGAAGCGCGGCGCGAACGCCTGCGCAGCCACATTCTGCACCTTCGCGAAGGACTGGTCGGCCTGAAAATCGGCACGCTGATGCCCTCCGACACGCCGATCCAGCCGCTGCTGATCGGGACGAATGCCGATGCGATGCAGGTGTCGCGCAGTTTGTTGCAGCGCGGCCTGCTGGTACCGGCGATACGCACGCCCACGGTGCAGCTCAACACGGCACGGCTGCGCATTACCTTGTCGGCAGCGCACAGCGCCGACGATGTTGCCCAACTGATTGCGGCGCTGCATGAAGCCGTCTAAACCCGTCATTGCCCTGCTGCACGGCTGGGGCATGAACGCCCGCGTGTTCGACACACTGTCTGCGCGGCTGGCGCCTGAATTCGACGTACACACGCACACTCTGCCGGGCCACGGTGGACGTGCAGTGCTTTCGATCAACACCCTGCACAGTTGGGCGGACGATCTGGTCAAGCAGTTGCCGGCGCATTCAACCCTGCTTGGCTGGTCACTCGGGGGTCAGATTGCGATGCGCGCAGCGATCGACCATCCCGATAAGGTTGCGCGTTTGATCGTGATGTCGTCCACCCCCAGATTTGTCGCGTCGGATGACTGGGCGCACGGCATGGCTTTATCTGACTTGCAGACTTTTGGCGCGGACCTGGTCAGCGACCCGCAGTCCACGCTGCTGAGATTTTTGAGTTTGCAGACGCGAGGTGTGGCGGGACAGAAGGCGCTGTTGCAGCAATTGCGCGCGGCTTTTCTGGACGCGCCACTCAGCGACGCCGAAGCGCTGAAGCAGGGCTTGGCATTGTTGTGTATGACAGACCTGCGCGCAGAAATACCTCGTTTGATGCAACCGACGCTGGTGATCCATGGCGGCCTCGACACACTTACACCGGCCGCCGCAGGCATTTGGCTGGCTGATAACTTACCCAATGCGCGACACATTGAATTAGCCCGTGCCGCACACGCACCCCATTTGTCGCACCGCGATGAAGTGGCCGCCGAAATAGGTCGTTTTATCCATGCTTGACGATCCGAACGTGATACCAAAACTGTTTAACGAACTTGATTTCTCCGAAGTGCGGCGCGCCTTCGATCATGCGGCGGCCAGTTACGATGCACATGCGGTGTTGCAGCGTGAGGTGTGTGACCGCCTGTTGGAACGCCTCGATTTCATGACGCTTCAGCCCGGGCGCGTACTCGATGTGGGCAGTGGCACCGGTTACGGCCTCGCGCATTTGCACCAGCGCTACACCGCAGCTGCACTGGTTGCGCTCGATATTGCGCCGGCCATGCTGACGGCCGCGCGTGCGCGCCTCCCGCAGCCCACTTGGTCGCAGCGCGCGCGTGCCTACTTGACCCCTCACCCCTCACCCCTCACGCATTGGATGTGCGCGGATATGGACCGGTTGCCGTTGGCAGACAACAGCATCAACCTCGTCTGGTCCAGTCTCGCCTTGCAGTGGGCGCATGACCTTGACGCCACCCTCAAAGGCATTTATCGGGTGCTGGCGCCAGGCGGCTTGCTGATCTTCGCCACGTTCGGCCCCGACACCCTGAAGGAATTGCGCACTGCTTTCGCCGCAGAGGACGACGCACCGCATGTGAACCGCTTTGTCGATCTGCACGACATCGGCGACATGCTCGTCAACGCCGGGTTTGCGAGCCCGGTGATGGAGATGGAAGTGCTGACCCTGACCTACGCTGACCTTAAATCGCTGATGCGCGATCTCAAAGGGTTAGGGGCGCACAACGCCGCAGCAACGCGCAAGCGCGGGCTGCTCGGCAAGTCGGCGTGGGCGCGATTGGAACAGGCGTATGAAATACATCGCTTGGATAATCGGCTTCCGGCGACCTTCGAAGTGATCTATGGCCATGCCTGGGTGGGGGATAAAAAGCGTCGCGAGGATGGCCGCCAGGTCATCGAGTTCAACATCGAAACACGCCGAAGAAAGATGGGTCTGTCATGACCGCATGCGGACTGTTTGTGACGGGCACCGACACGGGCGTCGGCAAGACACGTGTTGCGGTGGCGCTGATTCACGCACTTCGCGCGCAAGGTCTGCGCGTAGCCGCGATGAA
>JAAFGW010000301.1 GCA_010365175.1 Sulfuriferula multivorans
GACCAAAGCTGAAACCAAAGCTGAAACCAAAGCTGAAACCAAAGCTGAAACCAAAGCTGAAACCAAAGCTGAAACCAAAGCTGAAAATGAAACCGGAACACGCGATCAGGACACGGACGCGCAAACTGCCAGAGGCCATCAGGGCGCGACGCATGGCGCCGCCAGCTCTGTGCTGGAACAGGCGCTGACTGGCCGCGCCGAACGTCCCCGCCGCGAAGCAGTGGATGCAGACGCGACGCTGCTGAAGGAGATCGAGTCTGGCCCGCCGTATCGAATCGAACTGCCGCTACCGCTGCGCCAGGTTATCGCCACCACAGTGAGCCATGCGGCGCATACGCCGCAGTTTCGCATCAGCACGCAACTCGACCTGAAGGCCTTCAAGGCCTACGCGGACGAACACGATGGCTCTTTCACGCTGCTGCTCGCCAAGGCCTGCGCGATGACCTTGAGCCGTTTTCCCGATTTCAATGCGGCCTGGACGCCGGATGGCCTTGCCCGTCGCGAGCGCATCGACGTGGCGATCGCCATGGACGCGGAGAACGGATTGCTCACGCCGGTGCTGCGCAACGTTGCGGGCCAATCGTTCTCCGATCTTGCCGCAGCATGGGATACGCTCAAACAAAAAATCAGACAGCACCGCACCGCGCCTGAAGATTTTCGTGGCGCGACGTTTTACCTGTCGAACCTGGGCATGTTTCCGGGTGTCGTGCAGTTCGACGCCATCGTGCCGCCGGGGGCTACGGCAATCCTGGCAGTCGCATCGCCCGGAGAGAAGGGCAGCATGCTGACCCTGACCTGCGATCATCGCGTGGTGTTCGGGGCCGATGCCGCACGCTTCCTGGCCGCGCTGGCCGAGCATTTGAAGCACCCTGACAACTGGACTGAGTAGCCCTGCGGAACCCGCTCCGTCAGGTGCAAGCCGGGGCGGACGGGCGTCATTGCGCCTTTGCTTGGGTGCGGGTCAGTCGTACCTTGATCGGCGCGTGTTTCTCGATGTTCAGCGTGGCCGCCGCAATACCAACGTGGTCGGCGTTGCGATCGAGCTCTTCCAATATGCGCCTGAACAGGCTGTCCTTGGTTGAACGGCGTAACTTGTAGTCTGTGACATAACGCAACGTGAATTCGATCCAGTTCGAGTTGACGCTCATGGTGACGGTAGGCTGCACGCTCGCAGGCTCGATGAGGTATTTTTTCGTCATCGGCCCCCAGGCGTGCTGTGCCCCTTGCGCATACTCGCCCACCACCTCTTCGGCGACGCGCTCAATCATCTGGCGGGCCAGGTGATGGTCGCTGCCGTACTTGATGGGCACCATGATCTCGTCCCACAGGAAGGGGAAGTCGCTCGAATAATTGAACACCGGTTCCTTGAAGACGAAACTGTTGGCCACACGCACGATGCGTCCATTGTATTGATCGGCATTCACCCAATCGCCGATCTGCATCAGGGTCGTGCGCAGAATGCCGATATCGATCACATCGCCCCGGATCTCCCCCAATTGCACACGATCGCCCACCCGATAGAACCCGCCGAAAATCACCGCCACCCAACCGGCTGCGCTCGTGATGACTTACTGAAGCGCGAAAGCGACGCCGGCTCCGGCGAAGCCGAAAGCGACCGTCAATCTACCGAGCCAATCGCTGAAAACCAGGAGGACCAAGACGATGGCGGCAATAAACCGACGAATGCGATGCCCTTTCGCGCCTGGTACTGGGCGGTGTTGTCGCGCAACATGCGCGAGACGTTACGGCGCAGCAGTCGCGTACTGATGGCGATCACCACCAGCGCGACAAATACGAATGCAAACTTGCCGGTCGCCGGATTTAAAAGCCAGCTCTCAAGCGTGTCTTTGAACTGGACTTCCACGAATGCTGTCTCCCTTATTGCTGTTATGAGGAACGGGCAGGAATCAGTGCGTCGCCCAATATTTTTCCGACTTTATTGCGTCTTGCCATCGCGGATTCGCTTGTAATCCCCCACTGTGTTGCCGCGCCCCGTACCTTGCGAGAAAATTTTACCTTGTCCCCACATGGGCTACCCCCAACATGACCATCGACAGGTCGATCAGAAAATAGCGCATAGCGAATTCCTCATTCGACAGGAACCTGACGTGGCGGCTTTTTCAATTGCCAGCGGCCCAACAAAAAGGCGGGGACAAAAACCAGGACCAAAAAGAGGGCGGCGCCTGGAACGTTGTGCAGGGCATCCAGACCGCCATACCCGCTCAGCAGCATGAGCAAGACGGAAAACATGACGGCGGCACCCACTGAAAACAGGGTGACGAACACCATGTAGGCTGCCAAGGGTTTGGTGCGGGGATGCTTGGCACGTCGGACATAAGGGATGGCCAGCAGCAACAGGACGAACCACAAAATGATGCCCAGGGATTGGGTCGACATGGCTTCTCCTTGCCACTGTTTGAATCGGTATCGGTTGCCGCCGGCTGGGCCGTTCGACAAACCGTCGCTGGATCGGCTCGGGAACGCGCAATCCTTGTATTGAGCTTAGTCACTATCAGTGATTTGTCAGCCCCGTAACCGGATTGGGACTGGCAGGGATCCCGCTACGCTACGCAGGGCATTCGTCGGACGTGCTTTTCAACGCATAGGAGAAAGCGAGATGAAAAACAATCCTGGCAAATCCAAGGTACAGGGCGAGGGGGACTACGCTTCGGCAAAAAATTTGACGACGCAGAATGTGCTTTCGTCGAATCAGGC
>JAAFGW010000009.1 GCA_010365175.1 Sulfuriferula multivorans
GTGGGCGGCTTGCCCGGACACAATGCGGCGATCAGAAGCAGAATCCATCGACGCCAGTTTCATCTCAGTCTGCCGCAATGCGACAGCGGCAAAAAACACCGCAAGAAATCCCCAGGTGTTCAGGGTCACCGACACACTGTAGACGACACCGATCAGACCCAGTCCGAGAAAGTCGTCCAGCAGTTCATGCTTATAGGGATTGCGACGCAGCTTCCAGCCGACGAAGGCCAGTGCTGCACCTGCAACCACACCGATGGCGATGCCCCCCAGACTGGCCCACAACACATCCACCAGCACCCAGTTCAGGCCAAATTCGCCCAGCTCATGCAAACCCAGCAAGCCCAGCCCCAGCATCACGAACGGGAAAGCACTGCCGTCATTCATGCCAGCCTCACAGGTCAGGACGAAACGCAGCCGATCGCGATCACCGGGGTGGCGGATTTGCACATCGGTTGCCAACACCGGATCAGTCGGAGCAAGAATGGCGCCAAGCAATACACCGGCACCAAGTGGCAGGCCCAATACAAAATACGCAAAGGCTGCGACCATGGCGACGGTAATGACCATTGAAACCGTCGCCAGCAGAATTGGCACACGCCAGCTAGAAAAAGTAAACGGCACCGGCATTTTGACCCCTGCCGAGAACAGCGAAATCAGCACAGCGACTTCGGTCAACACCTCCAGCAGTGCTGATTCCTTGAGCGGATTGAAATGAAACAGATTGAGAACGGTTGGTCCAACTAACAACCCTACCGCCAGATAGATCATGGAGGACGTGAAAGGCGAACGCTTGAGGAGGGATGACGTGAGACCCATGGCAAGCAGCAGTCCGCCTATGAACAGAAACCATTGTGCGTTAGTCATAGGGGCTCCTGAAAATGAAAGGAATGGCCCCTTCAGTGACGCCTGGCGGAAGGATCAGGCTTCAAGTGCATCCGCCCGCCGGCATAAGTGAAGTGAAGATGAGTGGATATGTCGGGCATGAACTGCCCAGTCCCAGTGGGATGATTGGTTGAACTGTCCGTCAGCGTTCCAATAGATCTGAAAGTTCGTCGGCATGTTGCTCTTCAACAGCCAGAATGCCTTCCAGCATGGCGCGTGTGGTGGGGTCATGCTCGGCGAAGTAGCGCACCATTTCCCGATAGCTTTCAATGGCGATTCTTTCGGCCACCAGGTTCTCGCGGATCATGTCCTCCAGCTTGTCGCATGTTACATATTCGGCATGCGAGCGTGAAACGAGCTTGTCCGGGTTGAACTCGGGGGCGCCGCCCAATTGAACGATACGCTTGGCAATTGCATCCGCGTGCCCCAACTCCTCGTTGGAATGCACCAGAAATTCCTGGGCAATCGGTTCGGAATGAATCCCCTTGGCCACGAACGAGTGCTGGCGATAGCGCAGCGTGCAAACCAGTTCCGTGGCGAGAGCATCGTTAAGAATCTTGATTGCGGCCTTCACATTCAGGGTGTAGTCATCCGTTAAGGCGCCTTCTTCGATATGCTTGCGGGCACGTGCCCTGAGCGTTTTAACATCGGATAAGAAACCGCTAGGGTCGACGGTCTTGGCCGTCTTGCTTGCTGCGCGGCTGGAAGTTGCTTTCGCTACTTTCATGCTGGACTCCTGCTGATGGATGAGATAAGTGATCGATAGGGATGTACGTTATGCATGGTCAGAGGTGTCGTTACATTACATTTTTTTCTGAACATCCTTGGCCGTGTCCTGGACGGCTTCGCCGCCCTTTTCAATATCCTTACCGGCGCCTGCCACCGTATTGCAACCGGCTAGCATGACGAAAACCGAAGACATGAAGAGTGCGATTAGGGTTTTCATGGTTTTCTCCTGAATGGGGTGCCAAGACTGGCTGCTTAAATTGAAAGAGTCGCAATCTGGTACGCACGGATCCTCTGCACCAGGTTGTTAATTCATCGTATGATCGAGCGCGGTGTAGGTCTGTCAGCCGGAGCGGATTGCGCTGTCGGAGGTTTCCTGCATTGGCCGATTTACCACTTGTCTACGTGGAGTTAAGCTGTGTCAAATTTATTTCAGCGCAAATTATTGTCTGTCATGCCGGATTGGCAGGATGTTCTGCAGCGCAGGCTTCAGCTTTACCTGGCGGCGGGTATGGCGTTACTTCTCGGCGCACTGGTGGCAAATTACGTGCAGTCCTCGACCGGGCTGCACGCACTAAAGCTGATCGAACAGGTCAACCAGCGCGCCAATCATCTGGATTATCTGTACAAATTGTTGCTCGATTCCGAGACAGCAACGCGAGGCTACCTGTTGACACGTGACCCGAGTTTTCTCCTTCCGCGCGAGAAAGCGCTACCGGAAATCTTGGAAACGGTCATAGCGATAGAGCAGGAAGGATCCGGCAACCCGGAACTGCGTATGGCCACTGCGCAACTTATAGAGAAAGCGTCAGGATTGCTTGAAAGCCTCGACATTACGGCTGAACAGTCGCAAGTCAATCCCACGCTCCAAAAACACTGGCTTGATCACGGCAGGGCCGTAATGAGCGCGTACCGGTTGCAACACAGTGATGTGAAGGCCATGCTGATGGCCGATAATCAACGCCTCGTCGAGGATTCGGCCCGCAGTTTTCGAAATGCCAAAATCAGTGCAGTGGCGCTGGCTATTGCATCCTTGATGCTATTGCTGCTCGCCATTTCGTCGAACCAGAAACAGCAAGCACTGCGCGATCAAATCACTGGCCTTCTACTAAACAAAAACACGCATCTTGAGCAAGAAGTGTTGAGCCAAACTCAGGAATTGACGAGCCTCGCGACTTATCTGACTACAGTGCGCGAGAAAGAAAAACAACATCTGGCCCGCGAGCTGCATGACGAGTTAGGTGCACTGCTCACCGCAGCCCAACTCGATGCCGACTGGATTGAACGCAAGCTGCCCGCTGATACGCTGGCTTTGATCATGCAGCGGCTGGCCCGTCTGCGACAGTCGCTGACCAGCGGCATCATGCTCAAGCGCCGCATCATCGACGACCTGCGGCCGGCCTTGCTCCACGATCTCGGATTGCTCGAGGCCCTGAATTCGCTGGGCGAGGAATTACGTCAAGGACTTGAAGTCGACCTGGAGATGGAGCTGCCACAGGAAGAACCTTCGCTTGATGATGCAGTGTCGCTGAGCTTGTTTCGCATCGTTCAGGAAGCCTTCACCAACATCCAAAAATACGCCCACGCTAAACATGTGGGTTTGGCGTTGCGACTCAACGAGTCATCCATCGAATTATCGATCAAGGATGATGGTGTGGGGTTCGATCTCAACTCACCCAAGCTTGCACGTCACGGTCTGGCCGGGATCAAGCATCGAGTCTTTACACACCGAGGGAGTCTGGACCTCAAATCATCGCTTGGAGCCGGCGTTGCAATATGGGTGACCATTCCGATACGAAGTATCGAGAACAGGAATCAGCCATGACCGCTATTTTGTCTGACTGCATCTGACAAGTAATCGATCAACTGGTTGATGTGCAGGGATTTGTCAAAAAATGCATCCATTCCCAAGCTTGTGCACCGTTGACGCATAGCTGCGTGCGCAAAGTTGGTCAGAACGATCTTTCGCGGGGTGCCGAACCGCTTCGGGTCGGCTTGTAGCGCAGCGAGCACGCCTGTCCCGCTGCCTTCCTTGAGTTGGATATCAATGATGGCCATGTCGACCGGCGATTTGGCCATTTGTTGCAGCGCATCGAATTCGGTTTCTGCGGTCCCACACAATTCAATTCCGTCGAGTTCTTGCAGGATGCCGGAAAGCAATTCCTGCAACAATTTGGAGTCTTCAATCAGTAGGACCTTAAGAGGGGAGCCTGTTGCTTGGTCTGGCATGGTAAGGAGGAACTCTGCAATATAAGTTGTTTATTATTAATCGGCGATCAGGCCACGTCGCAAGGCATAGGTTGCAAGCTCGGCGTTGCTCCCGACGTTAAGTTTTTCTGTCAGGCGCGAACGATAGGTACTGATGGTCTTGACGCTCAGATGCAGGCGCTCGGCGATAGCTGACACCGATTCTCCACGTGCCAGACGCAGGAACACCTGCAGTTCGCGGTCGGACAGGCTCTCGTGGGGCTCCAGACTCCGTTCGCCGAGCATCTCGTCTGCAAGCAGCTCGGCAGTACGTGGCGAAACATAGCGACGTCCGGTCGATACCATGTGGATTGCCCGCAGCAGTTCTTCCTGACCGCAATCCTTGCAAAGATATCCGTTTGCGCCATTCTTGATCATGACAAGTGCATACCGCTCTTCTGGAAAGCCGCTGAGGATCAGCACCTTGAGATCGGGGTAACGCTGACGCACGGTGCGCAGCACTTCAACGCCACTTTTTCCAGGGAGTGAGAGGTCGAGCAGCAACACGTCACACGGGGATGTGCGTAATTGCTCGAGCGCTGCGTCACCCGTGGCAGCCTCGAAGCTGACCCTGATCGCGGAATCCTCACTGAGTAATTCTCGAAAACCTGATCGAACGATTTGATGGTCATCGACAATGGCGACTTGGATCATATTGAGCTCCAGCTAACTAAGGGGTGCTAACAGCGGTTGGGACGCTGGGGATGGTCTATCGTCCTCGTGCCATGTTTACCACAAAAGCGACGACAGCCATCACCAGGAACACCACAAACAGGATCTTGGCAATGCTGGTCGCACCTGCCGCGATGCCACCGAAGCCGAACACAGCGGCGATGATTGCAATGATAAAAAATACCAGGGCGTAATACAACATGAAATTCTCCTTTAAAAGCTCGGGATACAGTGGGCTTTTTACAGCCGATAGTTCGTGAATGTCGACATAGCTGGAGAGTACTTCCAGTTTAAGAACTTACCGTGTGTTGCCCATCGGCAGCCGCCTATATCCCTGTGGGAATAGACTTACAGTTAGCGGTGTGACGCCATTTGGCGGCTCTTTAATTGTTATTAATTGTTAATTGCCTTGACCGCGAGCAGACCCAGCACCAGAAAAATCAAAAACAAGAATACCGCAACGTAGAACAAGAACTTGGCGATTGCAGCCGCGCCCGATGCGATACCCGTGAAGCCGAACAGGGCCGCGACCAGTGAAACGATGAAAAAAACAAGTGCCCACTTAAGCATGATGTGATCTCCTGATTGACGGATTGGTTAAAGACGCAAGGGAAGCTCTTGCGTGGGGAGAAGGCGGCCTGTCATCAGGGAATGGCGGCGTGCCAGCATCGGCCCGACGACTGCTGCAAGTAGCACCATCAGCAACGCAATCAGCGCGATGCTGGCATGTGGCGCGGTTAATCTGCCACTGACGGTGTGCAGACGGCCCATAACCAGGCTGATCAGGACAATACTGGGCAGCATGCCGAGAAGGGTGCCAATCACATAATCGCGCCAGCGCACCCGGATAGCACCCGCCGCCAGATTCACCAGCGTGAATGGAATGAGGGGGAACAGTCGCAGCAACAAGATGGCGGTGAGTCCGCCTCGGCGCAGTCTTTGATGAATAAGGCGTGCTGGTTTGGTTGAAAGAACACGGCCCGCTGGATCAATACGGAAAGCGACTGCATACGCAAGCATGGCACCTGCCAGGCAACCGGACAGGCTGTAGAGCATCCCCGGCACCGCTCCAAACAGCATGGCGCACAGTGCAATCATTAGCGTCACGGGCAGTCCAAGCACCCCGCCTGCCACCGACAACGTCAACACTGTCGCGAGCGCCCATGAAGCCTGATCGAGTGGCAACAATCCAATTAGCCACTGCTGCACTCCACGCAGATCACCAGGCAAGTCCAGTCCGGAAGCAAACGCTGATGCGACCAGAACAGTCAGCAGGAACCCAACGAGCAACCCGTGTGACGCGACACGAAAAAAGAAGCGTGCAGTGTGCTGACTGGGTGGGGCCATGGAATGATTCCTCTAAATGCACTCGCGCTGGGGGTTGACCGTATCTTTGCCCAGATGGGGTGTCATTTCTGTCGGATAGTGCCGCAATACGCCACGGCCAGACCCACCCACTGCTGTAGGGATTATCCGACCTGTGCGTATGTCGGATCGCACCTACAGTATTTCAACGCAAAGGCGTACACACACATGAGGTTCCCGCGCATTCAGCTTTATGGGTGTGCCGCATAGGATAGAGATGTGACCAGCAGCCTGGCTGCCGACTCATCTCATTATGTTCAACCGCATCACAGGAGATTTTTAAATGGAACCGACATCATTCAGCAAAAATACTCAAGACCTCGCCGACGAGATTAGCGGCAGTTCGACAGCCGAGCATGCGCGCCGCTCGATCGACGAGGCGCGTGCCGGCGCTAATGACCTGGTCAACCACAGCAGCGAAGCCCTCCGCCAAGGTGCAACGCGGGCGCGTGAAGCCATCGCGCACACTACCGACCAAGCTGCGCAGTATGTGCAAGCGCAACCGCTCAAGTCGCTGCTGATGGCGCTGGCGGCCGGGGCTGGAATCGTCTTGCTTGCCAACGCGTTCAGTAAGCACCATCACGAGCGCAACTGATGCAGGCCCGGCGCGTTATCACGGCCTGATTTATGTGGCCGCCACTGCTTCGAATCGTGTTGAGCGAACCCGCCTTGTTGGTCGGGCACGCCGCCGGCTATGCCGCCCTGATCGGGCAGGAGACTGCAACGTGGCAGGCCCGCATGAAGCGGCGGCTCGCCTGGTGGGTGTTGCTGACGGCGTGCGGATGGCTGGTGTTGCTGCTGAGCGGCATCGCCCTGATGCTGTACGCCGTGACCGGAACGGCGCATTGGCTACTGTGGGGGGTTCCCGCATTGCCGCTGCTCGGCGTACTCGTGGCAGCAACATGCCTGACACGAGAAAATGCAGCCCCGCCTACTTTCCCTCGGGTGCAGGCTCAGCTCGACAAAGATATGCAGCTGTTTGGCCTGAAGGATGCTGACCGGTGAACCCGATTCACAATGACTTCGCACAGCACTCGGATTGGCTCCCCTCGGATGCCGAGACCCAACTGGAAATAAGTCGGGCCGCCCTGCGTCAGCGGCTCGAACGCAAAGAAGCTGACAGGGCCTCAGCGCCACTTGGAAACATGGGCGGGATGGTTCGCATCGCCACACCGGTGGCGCGCCAGTGGGTACGCCGGCATCCCTACGCCAGTCTCTCCGCCGCAGCCCTGACCGGGGCGGCACTGGCGCGCTGGAAACCCTGGCGCGGACTCGGTGGCTCGCTGCTTGCCGGCCTGTTGGCGCGCCAGGCACTTACGTTATCACTGTCGTCCGGCGGCCGCGTTTTCGACTGGCTGCTGGACGCGCTGTCCAGCAAACCGGACACTTCCGCACGGTCTGATGTCAAAGTTGCTGCTCGCGACCTCCGGCGCCCTTGAGTACCGACATCGAGGTGCGCATGCATGGTCACGACCGATTCGTTCGCTGCGTAAGGCACCGGCAACCATGGCGATGTTGGTGATGCTTTTGCTTGCGGCCTGCGCCACCCTGCCCGATGCAGACGAGCCAACTGCCGCAACAGCGACCGCCGCAGTGCATCCGGTGGTATTCAGCACGGCGAACGGACCGGTGTCGAGCGGCACCAACCGGGCTATCCTGCGGGAACTCAAACAAGAAAGCGGCAGCCAGGACATCCTGCAGAAACATCTGGCGGTGGAGCAAGCCGTCAGTCGCAACAGCCCCATGGTGCTGGGCAATAAGCTAACCCTGCTGCTCGATGGCCCGAACACGTACGACGCCATGTTCAAGGCCATCCGCGAAGCCAATGACCACATCAATCTGGAAACCTACATTTTCGAAGACAGCGAGATCGGCCAGAAGTTTGCAGCGCTGCTGTTGGAAAAGCAGGCCGCCGGTGTCCAGGTCAACCTGATCTACGACAGCGTCGGCTGCCTCAATACCCCGGCGGAGTTTTTCGAACGCTTGCGAGCCGGCGGCATCCAGCTACTCGAGTTTAATCCGGTTAATCCGACCAAGGTCAAGAAGGAAGAATGGCTGCTCAACAATCGCGACCACCGCAAGCTGCTGGTGGTTGACGGGCGTATCGCCTTTCTTGGCGGCATCAATATCAGTGAAGCCTATTCTCGGGGCTCCTTTTCCCATTCATCCAAGCGGAAGCGCCCGCACCCGGATGCGGGCTGGCGCGATACGCAGCTGCAGATCGAAGGTCCGGTAGTGGCCGAATTGCAGCGATACTTCATGGCCACCTGGGCTGAGCAAAAAGGCACGCCGCTGGCAAAGCGCAATTATTTCCCCAAGCTTACCCAGCAGGGCGGCGAAATCGTGCGTGCGATCGCCAGCGTGCCAGACATGCCGGACAACCCGATCTATCTCACGCTGCTGTCGGCCATTGGCCACGCCGAGCAAACCATCCATCTGACCAACGCCTATTTCGTGCCGGATCCGCAACTGATCGAAGCCCTGACCGGCGCAGCCAGGCGTGGAGTTGAAGTGACGCTGGTGTTGCCCGGAAAGAGTGATTCATGGGCGGTTTTTCACGCTGGACGTTCTCATTATGCCGAACTGCTGGAGGCCGGAGTCAGGCTCTACGAGCGGCGCGACACGGTGCTGCACGCCAAGACCGCGACGATCGACGGCGTATGGTCGACCGTCGGCTCGACCAACCTCGACTGGCGCAGCTTCCTGCACAACGATGAACTCAACGCCATTGTTCTCGGCGCCGATTTTGCACGGCAGATGGACGCCATGTTCGATAAAGATGTGGAAGCGTCCACTGCCATCGATCCACAGAAATGGAAATGGCGCTCGCTGTTGTTGCGGGTTCAGGAACATATCGCGCGGCTGTTCGAATACTGGCTCTAGGAATGCGATAGGCGCTTGCTTTGCAGGGCCTTTCCAGCCGTCTCAAATTCTAGCGAGACGGTACCGGTTCTGACTTCTTGGCCGCCCCGATCAGCCGTTCGCAATCGCTGTCCTTGCCAGACCCGGTATCGATCAACGGCATCAGCGCCAACAGTGGATTGATAGCGCCGAGCGCCACTGCGCCCAGTCCGCGCATCGCCAGCTTGCCTTTGTCCAGCCCTACCTGCGGCTCGGCGAAGCTGCCCTTGACATTGATAGGCGTGCGCAGGGCGACCAGGCTCAGTTTCTTGGTTTTTGGCACTACGGTGAGATCAAGTTGTTCATTGCCAAGATTGACCTGGCCATTGCCATTGATGCGGACTATATTGGTATCGAGCACCAGCGTATTGGCCTGCATGACGCCCTGCTTGACGCTGAAATCCGCAATACCACAGTGTATCTGGATGGTTTCGTCGCCAGTGAGTTTCAATTGCAGCATTTCCAGCAGATGCAGGCTCACCGTCTCCATCATCAGCTTGCTGATTTCGCCGCCGTCTATCACCATCGCCAGTTTACCGTCCGCACTGCCGAGCATGGCCGCCACGGTGTCGCCGCGACCTTTGAGATCGATATCGCCGTTGACCTGGCCGATGCTTGTCTTATTGAGTTCGACCGTGGGAAACAAGCGAGCGATGTTGATTTTTCTCGCTTTCAGGTCGGCCGCTGCGCGGATCGGCTGCTGGCTACCGTCCAGTTTGACTGTGCCAGCCAGGGTGCCGCCGGCAACGCCGAACCGCAGCGGATCGAGTGTCAGCACCGCATCGCGCAATTGCAAACGGGTACTGAGATCATGGATCGGCAGTGACTGCGCGCGCTTGATTGACTGCGCATTCAATTTGACGTCGGCATCCATCCGGTTCCAGCGGCCAGTCCGGAACGGGATGGCGGGCAGCAGCCGGCCGGCCGGTTGCTTCGCAGTTCGGTCAGTACCGGGCGAGGCCGAGGCGCCGACCAATGGGCCCAGATCGGCAAAATCCAGATGACTTGAATTCAGCGTGGCCGTCAGATAGGGGCGTTTACCCCCGGTATCGACCTGCAGCGTACCGGCGATATCGCTGTTTCCGACTTGGCCGGAAAACTTTTCGTATCGCCACCATCGGGCCTCATGGAGCAGATGGCCGCGGGTGTTGTAGCGTGGGGTGTCCGGAAAGACGATCCCCAGCAGCGGATACAACTGCGCGAGGCTGTCACCGCGTACGCCGATATCGAGGTCGACATTCGAAAGCTTGAGCAGGTTGGTGATACGACCGTCGGCACTGAGGTGGGTCGAGCCGATTCGACCGGTTACCTTCAGCCGGTACGGCAGCGTGTTGTCGCGCAGCATCAGCACGCTGCCGCCTTGTCCTTCAGCGGTCAATGCCTGGCCCCGGTATTTCCCGCTCACCTTGAAAGCGAGCGGCTGGGCTGCCCTGTCGGGCGAGTTTTCCGACGTCAAAAGCTCCGCGCTCAGCAGCGTGTCCTCGGCTGGGTCGCGGTAATCGATGCGGCTGTCGTTGACCGCAAGGTGATTGATTTCGATACGCGCCTGGTCATCGCTTTGCTTGCGATCAAGCAGCCAGTTTTTTTTGCCGTCCACACTCTTTTCGAGGAACACCGCTGCACGGTCGAGCTCGACCCGGTCAAACACGATGTGGCGGCGAAACAGCGGCGCCATTGCGACATCGAGCGCCACTTGCTGCACCGTGATCATGTTTTTCTCGTGGGCCCAATCCGGGTTGGCAAACGTCATTTCTACCATGCGAACATGCGTGCGCGGCCAGCCCAGATGGATTTCAAGGTCGCCGCGAATCGACAGTTCGCGCCCGGTCCGGTCGCTGACCTGCTGGCTGATCGGCCCCCGTAGCCAGTTCCAATTGCTGATGTTGGCTACGACCAACAGCAGTCCGGCGAGGACGAGCAGCGTCAGCCCGAGCCATATCAGCGGGCGGCGCGACATGTCGGCATGGCCTCGGGCGAAACGACGGAGATACACGGAACAAGACAGGGACAGACTCCCGCGCCTGCCTTGCCGGATGGCGCAGCGAGAGCGGTGGTGTAGGCCTGAGCGGACAGCAAGAACCGCTCGACCGAACGGGAACTGATCCTTGAAAGTTGCGCTGTAGTCATGCGGGATTCCTGGTGAGGTGCCCGGCAAACCCCGCAGGACTTCACTGCGCCATTTACAGGACGGTAGTGACTTAGAAGGCGGTGCCGAATCCCTTGTCCGTGTCCAGGCGCAAGCCCGGTAAGCCGGCGAGTTCGTGAATCTGTGTCAGCACCCCACGCTTTTCCAGATCGGGTGTGTCAAATAGCATATACAGATACTTGCTGCCACCCTCTGATTCGTAGGCTTCTTCGAGAAAGCGCATTTGCTCATGCGCAGCAAGGCAGTCGCGCGTTTGGCAGTCATTCCGATAGTGGTCGACCAGAGTATGGATCACACCCCAGTGCTCGTCGTTCAAAGTGAAATTCTTGGCAGCCGCATTTTTCTTCACGGTCTGTTCGAGTTCATCATTGGATAAATCCTTGACCGCATCATACACGGGGATTTCCCCATCATGAGTCATGGTATTTTCGGCTTCATTCATGCTGCACTCCTTGGATAATTTTGAGAAAAGAAATACCGCTTCGCCTTGCGGCGCTAGTTGCTCATCGAGTCCGCGCGCGGCCAGACGCGGCCCTGTTTTGCCATTTCAATGAAAGCGGATGCGCCGCGATTGCTGTCGAGTGAGACCACGCCTTCATCCTGCTCGATTCCCGCTTTTTCCAGTAAGAGATCGGCAGCCTCTACACAGCCTATGACCTTGAGGTGCGCATAGGCGTCGCGAATAAAATCAATTGCGGCCGGGTTCGTGGCCAATTTTTCGGCACCGGCTTCGGAAACAGCGAGCACCACCGCATCAAAGAGGACCGAAGGTGCACCCGCCAGGGCGTGGTCAGGTTGAACCATTTCGCCCGAGCTGGACTTGACGCCGCCAATTCGCGGAGCGATTACCTGGGTTACGGCACCTTCCTTGGCTGCGGCTCGTTGCAGTCGGTCTAGCAGCGCGGCGTCGAAGCCATCGCTGGTCAGAATGCCGATCATTCGGCCCGCGAGTGTCGGCTTTGCTTTGCCCAGCATGCTCAGAGCAGGTGAAGGTTGCAGATCGATGGGTTGTGTGGCCGGCTTGATCTTGTCGGCTTGGCCTTTCATACCCAGTGCCGCTGCGACCTGCTTGCCAAGCGCACCGTCCACAGTGTCGATGTGGCCAAGCATGCGGCGGCGTATCGCGACAGTTTCAACTTTGCCGAGTTCGAACGCAAACGCATTGACAATGTGATCCTGCTCCGGTTGCGTCATGGAACGATAAAACTGGCGTGCCTGGCTGTAGTGATCCATAAAGCTGGGCGAACGCTGACGCAGCTTGTCGCCGCTCTGGTTGGCGGGGTGCGTGGTGAAACCGGCCTCCGGGTTTTCCCTCGGTGACTCGGGATCGAGACTGTTCGGCTCATAGTTCACCCGGCCGGTTGGCACCTCCATCTGCGCCATCGCGTCGCGCTGAAAATTGTGCATCGGGCAACGCGGCCGGTTGATTGGCAACTGGTGAAAGTTAGGGCCGCCGAGGCGGGAGAGCTGCGTATCAAGGTAGGAGAACAGTCGGCCCTGCAGCAAAGGATCGTCGCTGAAATCGATGCCGGGTACGACATGCCCCGGGTGGAACGCGACTTGCTCGGTTTCGGCAAAGAAATTGTCTGGATTGCGGTCGAGGACCATTTTTCCAATGGGCTGCAGGGGAATGAGCTCTTCGGGTATTAATTTGGTCGGGTCGAGAATGTCGAACGGCAAGGCATCGGCTTCGTCCTGGTCGAAAGCCTGCACCGACAGCTCCCATTCCGGGTAATCGCCACGTTCGATTGCATCGTGCAGGTCGCGCCGATGAAAGTCGGGGTCGGCTCCACAAATCTTCACTGCTTCATCCCACAACACCGAAGCTGTTCCGATTTTGGGGCGCCAGTGGAACTTGACGAAGGTGGATTTGCCCTGGGCGTCGATGAACCGGAAGGTGTGTACGCCGAAGCCTTCCATCATGCGTAGTGAACGTGGAATGGCGCGGTCTGACATAGCCCACAAAATCATGTGCATGCTTTCCGGCATCAGCGAAATGAAATCCCAGAATGTGTCGTGGGCGCTCGCAGCCTGCGGGTAACCGCGATCGGGTTCCATCTTGACGGCGTGGACAAGATCGGGAAATTTCATCGCGTCCTGGATGAAGAACACCGGGATGTTGTTACCGACCAGATCGAAATTGCCTGCTTCAGTGTAGAACTTCACGGCAAAGCCCCGTACATCGCGCGGCAGGTCGACTGAACCGGCACCACCGGCCACGTTGGAAAAGCGGGCGAATACAGGCGTTTTGACCTTGGGGTTTTGCAAGAACGCCGCGCAGCTTAGCTTGCCTGCGTCGCGATATGCCTGGAAGTAACCGTGCGCACCCGATCCTCGGGCATGAACGATGCGTTCTGGAATGCGCTCGTGGTCGAAGTGAGTGATTTTCTCGCGCAGGACGAAGTCTTCAAGCAAGGTTGGCCCGCGCGCACCGCTTTTCAGCGAGTTCTGGTCGTCCGAGATCAGTACACCTTGGTTGGTCGTCAGTGCGTTTTGCGTATCTCGAGTGGTCGGATGCAGTTCGCCTCCGCTGCCGGCAGTGAGCTCGTTATCGGATGGACGGGTGCTTTTCTGTTTGCGTGAAGCCATGGAATCGTGCTCCAGAATCCAGACCATATGCAGGGTCTGCTTTTAAGTAGGGGACCGGGTTGCCTATGACGCACCCGCTGTATCAATTACATACGGCGAGCGCGCGTACGTACGCTTGCTTACTGGTGATACTTGAGCTTGGCTTCGCCTTGGCAGGCATCCTTGGCATTGCCGGAAAGCTTGTCGCAGCGTTCCTTGGCCGCTTTGTAATTCGCTTCCATTTTGTCTTCGTCGGCTTCAGCCTGTCCCTTTGAAGACTTTTCATTTGCCTTTGCCTGGGATTTGTCACCCACATAAGCCGCTTTAGCATCCTTTAGACAGACGTCCTTCTGGTTTCCGCTCATATTTTTGCAGTTTTCCTTGGCCACCTCATATTGCTGCTTGGCAGTACTTTTGGCGGCGTCGGCTTGCGCTTCCGCACGATCCTCCTTCACGTCTTTCATGTCGGCGGCATAGGCCGGGCTCAAAACAGTCATGCTCATTGCAAGAAAAAGGGCTGTACGTAATTTCATGGAATGCTCCTAGTGTCTGAAGATTAAGTGTTGCGCTCGGCTTGGTCCCTCGCGGGAGCAAAGGGGCAGAGCGTGCTGACAATTTAGTACGGTCACCTTGCGGCCGCTATCCGCCAGCGCTGAGAAAGATGTAATCCTCACGGAGCCGGAATGTAGGCCGATCCTGACGCACGCGGGATCGACGCCGTTTTCCGAATAACGCTACCGCTTATCCAGAAGACGGCGTCGCCCGCATTAGCGATGACAAGCTACCCATTTTCGGGCAGTCAGTATCACTCCCAATATGGGCGCACACCGTAATGCGAGTGGACGCTGGCGCCCCAGGTGCGATCGGTGAAATTCGGCCAGTCATCCTTGTCGAATCCGGGGGCACTCTGGAGCGTCTCCTTGTTCTGGTCGAAAATGAATTGCTTGTTCTCGGTATCGAGTTCCATTGCGGACAGCGGCACGGCGAACAGTTTGCTGCCCATGCCGAGGAAGCCGCCGAACTCGAGGACCGCATACGCGACGCGACCATTGTCCAGATCGACCATCAGGTCTTTGATGTCGCCCAGGTTTTCGCCTTCGCGGTTGACGACTTTGTCGCCCGAGATCGTGCTTGCTGAAAAAATGCTCATGAGATTCTCCTTGAATGAACGTGTTTGAGAATTAACGGGCTGAAAGCAGTGGGTCGACCGTGATCAGCGCCCGGCTGCCGGCAGTTTTTCCGAAACCGGCTTACCCAGTGTGCCGCTCTTGCCTGGAGCCTTCTTTTCAGGCTTGCGGCCAGGCGACGACATGTCGTTGTCGACTTTTTTTGTCTTGCTCTTGCCTTCAGCGCGCTGTTCACCCTTGGCATGCGAGCGGCCTTCCTGTTCAGCCTCCCACAGCTCGGATTTTTCCTGTGCATTGCGTGGGGCGGCTTGCTTGGCGGCCTGTTCAACCTTTCCTGATTTGGAAAAGGCGTGAGCCTGCTCGTTGTATTTCTTCGCTGAATCGTAGTCACCTTCACCTTGGATTTTGGATTTGGATGTGTCGTGTTTCATTTAGATCTTCTCCTGTCGGTTGGATTCAAGTCCGGCTGTGGTCGAACTTGGCAGGCGCTAGGCTTGTGTCAGCAGTGAGCGTTTGGTCGATGGAGACCATTCCTGTAGAAGAAATTATGGTGGGCGAGCCTGTAACCAACAGTCGGAAGCTGGTGGAGGTATGCGTAGGAATCAACCGAAAAAATGTCAGACGGAGCTGACGATCGGAAGTGAGGTACGCGGCCGGTTTGAGCTGGCCTGTCATATCTGCAGGCGTCCGGTCTCGCCTATGGCGTATGGAAGACGGACTCATAGATACCTGGATGTTGGTAAATGGAACAGGAGTCTAAAGCAGCGAAACTTAACAATAAGAGCGTCGAATTAGCGTGTGTGCTTCAAGGGGTGTGGCAATAGTGAAGCAATTTTTCAGCAGCCTTGGAAGATCCAAATGTGCACCAATAAAAAACCGGGCTTGCAATTTGGCTTTGCAATTTATTGATAGGGCTGATCCTTGAAAATCAATGTTTAAGAGTCTGCACGGGTGACATAAAAAGTGAAAAATGCGCTGAATAGGTGAAAAATTATAGACATAAATAATGAAAAGGCCCTGTCAGGGCCTTTTCATTTGGCGTTGCGAATAGCTAAGACGGCAATTCGGTCTTCGCGGACCATCGCGTTACATTTTAGCTGACAGTTAATGACCGACTAAAAGGGCTTTGGTGATAGAGAAAATGGTCTCTAACACCCTATTTCGCAAATTACGTTTGGCAAGTGCCATGTTGACGCCTTGATGCTGCGCTATCCGGTCAGGCCGGCACGCCCGAATCCGCCGTCAGCTCAACCCTGCGTGCTTGCAGAGCGTCGCGCATTTTCACCAGATCTACCTTGCTGGCGCGCGCCTTCGGGAACATCTCGGTGCGCTCCTCTTTGACATGATGGTCGACGTACTCGCCCAGTACCGTGACCTTGGCGTCGAACATCGCATCAGCCGGGTTCATGCTCTGAATCTGTGCAATCAAGATTTTGGCGCCTTCGTGCTCGACTTCTGCCTCGTTCATCAGCGAATCATCCTTGATCGCTTTACGCACCGGCGGATAGAAAATCTCTTCTTCGAGTTGGGCATGCACGGTCAATTCAAAACAGATTTTGCTGGCAAGCTCGCGCTTTTTGTCGTGCGTGGGCTTTTTCTTGCTGCCGGGCAGCTCAACTAGCGCGGCATAAGCCTTGAACAATTTCTTGACCGCTTTGTGATCGTCGTCAAGCAGGTCACAGGCATCTTTGGGTTGACTCGTCGCCATGGCGTTTATCTCCTTTGAGCAGGTTTGTGTTAACTGACTAGAAAAACAAGAAAAAAATAACCAATATCACTCCAGGTACGCCCAATAGCCAGGCAATCAGATATTTACCCATGACCTTCTCCAGGTTAAAAATGTAATTAATCGCTTGAGCGACGGGTTTATAGGGCCTTAGCGCTGCCGGGCATGCGCTCGTCGTCGCTCAAGCTGACCTCACCTGTACTGGTAATGTCTTCTGCACCGGCATCTTTCATGATGGATTTGACCCGGTCGACAACATCGCCATCACGGGTATGCACCGAAATGAGGATGTTGCCTTCCTTGATTTTGGCTTCGTATTGCTTGGCTTCGAATTCAGGAATACCCATGCCGATCAGGGCGCCAGCGATGCCACCGATGGTTGCGCCAACGGCCGCGCCACTGAGTGTGGCCATAATCGGGCCGGCCGCAATGAACGGGCCCACGCCTGGAATGGCCAGCGCGCCGATGCCGGCCAGCAGACCCAGAACGCCACCGGTTACACCCCCTGCACTGGCGCCGATGGCGGTGCCTTCCGGCGCTTTGGTGTTGTGTTCGTGCGCAAAATCACGGCTGCCGGTGGTGTCCGGAAACAGCACGGAAACGTCGCTGGTAGGAACGCCGGCTTCATTCAAACGTTGAACGATAGTTCCAGCTTGAGCTTCGGTATTGGCGAGACAGATAACGGCTTTTGACATGATGGTTCCTTTTAAAAAAATTATTTGACTTGCAATTGGTTGTCGATGCTTTTGATGCCCGGCATGGTTTTAACTCGGGCGCTGATTTTTTCCAGTTCGGCAGTCGTTGTTACCGGACCGCGCAAGGTCACAGCGCCATTGCGGGTAATGACCTTGATATTTTTTGCATCCATGGAGAATTCGTCTTTCATCAGTGCCTGGCGAATCTCCTGGGTAATCTTCAAATCAGACGGGTTATTCATCTGATCCATCGGGGTCAAGGTTTTGTCATCCCGGTCACGTTTATTGATGCCGGTATTACTGGCATCTCCGTCATGCATCATGGGTTTTTTGGATGCTGTGGACTGGGTTTCTGCGATCGCAAGATAGGGTGTCAAGATCAGGCAGGTAGCGAGAATAATTTGCTTTTTCATTCGGTTAACCTCATTTAAAGGGTTGGAAAAATCACCCTGGATTCAGAATGATTCGGTTCGGCACCGGCAGGAAGCCTGCCGTGTACTGGCTTTACTATTGAGTTCAGACCTCGGAATTTGGTGATCTTCATAGCGCCTCCTTGATGTTGATTTCGCGTCATCGCGTTGCTGTGACTGGGCTGTGATTCAGGCCAGATACGCTTTTGCTTCTTCACCCGGATTGGGCAGACCCGCAATACGCCATGCCTGGCGCGGGGAACGGAACAGCTGATGCAAGCAATCCGCATCCAGACCGTTGAGGTGACAGATATGGCTCAAGGCAGTGACCGCGCCGAATTTCTGGAATTCATCGCGCAAGGTCAGTAACAGCTCCAGCTGTAACGCATCCATTTCACCCATGTCCTCGGCATGCGCGATGCGTTGCGCCAGCTCGATATCCCATTGCGTGGGATCGATAAAGAAATCATCCTTATCAAAAAGAAAGCTCAGGTCTTCTTCGGCGGTTGGGTTCATGTTCGTGTCCTGTGTGTAGGGCTTGATGTCTATTCAGCCCTGTCAATCAATGCCGGTTACGCGGCAATATGGCTAATCGCAAACGGCAGCTGAATGATGCGTATAACGGCGGCGATCGGCAGCGGGGGTTCGCCTTACTCCCGTGTCAGACATGTCTGAAAATGCCGAACCCAGGTTTTGTCCTGGCGGCAGAAATTTAGGATGAAGGGCTGTCAAAACGAAAGGTGAAATGAGACTTTGACCATCGCCCCTGGATCGATGACGGACGCACAATGTTTGAGATTGTGGGTGACTTGCTGTTTACGAAGGGGCTGACCAGCCGGGTCAAGTCAGAGTCAGGTCTTGCAAGCCCACATTTCCCTCTCCTTTTCGGGCTTCCCGCAAAAGTATTTCTTGGCCAAACTTGGTTTTACGCAGACTTCCTGGCAGCACAGCTAGTTCGATGATCACCTGCCACGTGTGGCCCTAGATTACGGCAGGGTTACACCCGTGCTCGCCAGTGACGGCGACATCTGCACCTCGCCACCCCAGCGCAGGGGCAGGGTGGCGGTCACATGCCGAACGTGCCGTATGGTTAGTCGCAGCAAGCGCTCGGCGCCCGCAAAGGCATCCAGCTCAGGGCCCTCGAACACGATTTCGGCGTCCGCCGCGAGGTAAATCAGGTCGCCGTTTTCAAAGTCGATGAAGAGCAAACCCGCGCGCGGGTTCAGCAGGATGTTGCCGAGCGTGTTGAAAAATCGGTTGCCGGCAAAATCAGGAATAGTCAGCGTGGTGTCGTTGTCTGCATGCACAAACCCCGGCTTGCCGCCGCGGTGCGACACGTCGACACCATTTGATCGTGTGGTGCCTTGACTGGCGTCGGGGTGGGCAGTGGCGATAAAGAAGGTGTCCGCGCGTGCAATCAATTTCCGGGTCCGTTCATTCAGCGTGCTGGCAGAGTCAACCGTGCCGGCTTCAATCACACCGCTGCCGCCGCGCTCCACATACTTAACCTGCCGTGCCTGGATGTATTTGGGGCAATTGCCAAAGCTCTGCTGCACGCCAACCAGCACGCCCGCGTCGTTGATGCGCTCGACCACGCCATTCATGCGATTGCGGCGGCGCGTCTGCTGCTCGATCCCCAGTAGCGCAATGGATGCGCCAGCGGCAAGCGTTTCGTGCAGCGGATCACCAAGTAGAGGCCGAGTGTGAATCAGCAGGTGGTGCGCATCGGGGCTGCCGATGAACCCGGGCGGGTTGGTGAGAATGGAAGCCCAGGGTTGGCCCTCGGCATCCACACTGCCCGCGATGACGAACGGTAGCTGGGCAAAAAACGCCCGATGCTGCTCGGGCATCGCCATGCGGATCACCTGGTTCCCGAGCGCCGTCATGCGCTCTTGCACGCCTACGCGCGCCTGCAGTTGGCGTTCGCCGGCGTGAAACGCCTGCAGATCGTCCGGCGCGTTCATCTCAGGCGGCCAGCCCCACCGCGGATTTCACCATCGGCACAAAACCCGGCAAGGCCTCGATGCGTTGCAGCCAGCCGCGCAGTTGCGGATAGGGGTCGAGCGAAACATTACCTTCGGGCGCGTGAGCAATATAAGTGTAGTTGGCAATGTCCGCGATCGTCGGCGTGTCGCCTGTCAGAAAGGGGCGGATTGCCAGCTCGGCTTCCATCACTGCAAACAAGTCCTGGGCGCGGGCGATGGCCGCTTCGGCATCGACCGGTGCCTTGAATACCACTGCCAGCCGGGCCGTCGCCGGGCCAAAAGCCAGCACCCCGGCCGCCACTGAAAGCCAGCGCTGCACCGCAGCGGCACCGACCGGGTCGCGCGGCAGCCATTGGCCCGCGTCATACTTGGTCGCCAGATACACCAGAATCGCATTCGAGTCGGCCAGCGTGATCTCGCCGTCCTCGATCACCGGCACCTGGCCAAACGCGTTCATCGCCAGAAACGTCGGCTGCTTGTGCGCGCCGGCGGGCAGATTCACATCCACCATCACATAGGGCAGCTTCAGCAAGGCCAAAAACAATTCCACCCGATGGCTATGGCCAGACAGATGGAACCCATGAAGCTTGATAGGTTGGGCAGGAAAGGCGGCAGCGTAATTCACAAGACACTCCTTTTAAACGTGGGGAAATAGCAGCAGTTTGAATGAAACAAAACGCAGTGTGATCCCCATCACCCGATGAATAAATGGTGCACTAAACACAAGACTGCTCCGTTAAGTGGAATAATCCAGCGCATGGACAAGCTTAAAGCCATGCACACCGTGCTCAGCATTGCCGATGAAGGCAGCCTCACCGCAGCGGCGGCCGCGCTGGGTTCGTCACCCCCTGCCGTTGTGCGTACTCTGGCCGCACTGGAAGCCCATCTGGGCATCCGCCTGTTCAATCGCACCACCCGCCGCATCTCGCTCACCGAAGAAGGCCGGCACTACATCGCAAGCTGCCGGCAGTTGCTGGCCGCCGTCGCCGATGCCGAATCCGCGCTGACCACCGGCGCCGTCGAGCCCAGCGGCCAGCTCACCGTCACCGCGCCTGTCTTGTTTGGTCAAATGTATGTTGCGCCTGCCGTCACGCGCTTTGTGCAGAAATTTGGCAAAGTGCGCGTCAACTTGCTGCTGCTCGATCGCGTCGTCAACCTGCTGGAAGAACACATCGACGTCGGCATCCGCATCGGCGAACTGGAAGATTCATCGCTGGTGGCGCAACCCCTGGGTAGCGTGCGCCGCATGGTCGTCGCCAGCCCGGACTATCTCGGCAAACATGAAATACCCAGCCACCCGCGCGACCTGCTCAAGGCCAACTGCGTCCGATTCTCCGGCGGCGCTGGGCCGTGGTGGACGTTTCACGAAGACGGCAAGCAATTCACCGTGCCGGTCACCGGCAATCTTGAATTCAACCACGTCGCCCCCGCAGCCGAAGCCTGCCTGGCCGGTCTGGGGTTTGGCATGTTCATCTCATACCAGGTCGCGCAGCACATCGAGCACAACCGTCTACACACCGTGCTGGAATCGTTCGAACCGCCCCCACGGCCCATCCATGTGGTCTATCCGCATGCACGGCTGCTGCCGGCCCGCACCAAAGTTTTTATTGAGTGGATCAAGCAGGAGTTGAAGGGCGTGCACCCGTAAGCTGAGTGTGTGCCTCGGGCCCGGTATAAGTAAGTACACCGGCTAGTGAATAATCTATAGATTATTAATAAATTGCAAATAAATAATATATAGATTATTGTAAAAGCATTTATAAATAACCTATGGCTTATCAAAATGCGCCCCCAAGACCGTGAAGCCGCCCGCCGCCAGCTCGACAAGCGCTTGAGTGCTCTGCTCAACGACGACGCTCTGGCGCGCCCCTCACGCGGCTGGGTCAAAGCCATACGCGAAGCGCTCGGCATGACCACCGCCCAACTGGCAAAACGCCTGGGCGTTAGCCAGCCGCGCGTGGTCGGCATTGAACAGGCCGAAGCAAAAGGCGCAATTACCCTCGACAGCCTCGAACGCGCAGCCCACGCGCTGGATTGCCGCCTGGTCTATGCCCTGGTGCCCCGCAAGCCGCTCGACGCGCTCGTCGAAGAACGTGCCACCCAGCTCGCAGAAAAACAGCTCGGCCCCACACGCCACACCATGGCGCTTGAGGCCCAAGCGATGGATGCCCGCGACGAAGACGAACAACGCAAGCGGCTCATCCGAAAACTGATCGAGCAGGCAGGTTCAAAACTGTGGGACGACGCATGAGCGATCTGCTGCTGGAACCGGATGACGCCTCCACACCGCTGACCGTCGAAGAACGGGAAGGGCTGATTCCGTCCTACATCACCTTGCGTCGCGAAATGAACGAGCAGAGCAAGCCAACATCCTCGAAGCCGAACAATGGACATTTGGGCGCACGCGCAGCGTGCTCGATGAGCGCTTCCTGACCGATCTGCACAAGCGCATGTTTGGACGCGTCTGGCGCTGGGCGGGAAAATTCAGGCGCACCGAACGCAATGTCGGCGTTGATTCCTATCGCATCGCCACCGACCTGCTCCTGGCTGCGCTCGGGCAGCCGCGACTCAGTTGGGGGCGGGCCAATCTGGGCGAACCCGGCAAGCCTATGCCGTCGCTTTGTGGGCTGCCGATGGGCGGGACATCAAAACGATGTTGGACTTTGTGCGTGCTTAATAGGGAGGACTAACCCGTTTGATTTTCGGAATGCTGCTTGCCCATTTGTTTGCGGTCCATTCAGGCCGCCGCAAGTGGGCATGGTTGAATCTGCGATTTCAACAATTTCTTTATGACGTTTTTGCGGGCATGTAATGCTTGTAGAACAGGATGAGCGTAAGCAAGGCGGATAAAAAACTGCGGAGGTTGGAAGTTAACCATCGCATTTTTTAGAGATGCTAATGACAGTGGTTGCTGTAAATGCTGAGCATCTTCAATTATCAATGCGCACGCGATTGTAAGGTCAGAAAAATATTCAAAGAACTCGGCCTTAGTCAAACCAGATACTGAACCAAAACGCTGCCATAGTTGCGCCGGTGGTGCTGAATAAACGGCCTTGATAGTTGCGCTCCCGGTTATTGAACCGACAGGTATTTTTTCGTAGATCCACACGACTGTCCCTGTGGCAACGTGCATGGTGCGGCGGCGAAGTTCTACCCTTTTTGTTCCAGCGTAAATGTTCTTTGCATGATGTGGCTCGAGGGAAATGAGAATATTTTCTTTGTCAGTCATGACTGAATGCCTTCAACAGGATTTCTTGCAATTGTGTGGCCGATATTGGATTGGTCGATATCAACTGGTTCTCCGAACCGCATCCAATAACTCGTAACACGGTAAGCGGTACGGGGTGGGGTAGTACGAATATATTGTCAAACACCGTAACAGTCTTCGTTTTGGAAACTCCAACAGATTTGATATTTTCGCTGGTAAAGATTGATTGATCTAGGTCTTCGGACCCTAGTTCTTGCTTTAGATAGGCTTGGCGCACACGGGCCATAGCAACGATAGCGCAGCGCCCGCGGCCTCGCGCAGATTCGTAAAAAAGGACAAGCGTCCCGCGTTTGAAGTGGGAAAGAGTACGAGGAGCGCTGATGTAGTGTCGATCATAATAAATAGAGACTTTGGTTGATGGGAGAAGAGATCCTTGCATCGAGTGGCCCAACAATGGTTCGGAATAACTTCGTTGAATCGGCGTTATTACGGCAGGGTGACCTTCCCCCGAAATTTCGTCTTCCAAGGGTGACGTAATATTGACGTTAACTTGGGAAGAGGAAAGATGAAGAAGATACCGAAACAGGAATA
>JAAFGW010000010.1 GCA_010365175.1 Sulfuriferula multivorans
TGCCATAGAGCCAGCTATGTCGCCTCCTCGCGCCTTGCCCTGCGAAAAAATCCATCCGTTTCATTTTGTTTCCCTATTTCTGATTCACGACACTAGTCGAGCCATGAACGCTTTCCTCAGCGAAATCGCCGCCGCAATCAGTCGGTCCAGCGGTTCATCCTTCGCCATCCAGAACGCGCAAGCTGTCCATGGCGGTGATATTAGCCAGGCCTTCAAGTTGAGTGACGACTCGCGCAGCTTTTTTGTCAAAACCCAACCTGCCATTCGGCTCGGGCTGTTCGAAGCTGAAGCGGCCGGGTTGACTGAATTGGCCAATGCAAACGCAGTGCGGGTGCCGCAGGTGGTGTGTCATGGCGTGGTCGCCGGACAGGCGTATCTGGTGCTCGAGCACCTGTTGCTGAAACCGCACGGCGACGCCGCGCAACTGGGCCGTCTGCTCGCGCAGCAACACCGGGTCAGTGCAACGCAGTTTGGCGGGGCGTGCGACAACTGGATAGGCGCCACGCCGCAACCCAATCCCCGGCACGAAAGCTGGATCGACTTCTGGCGTGATCAGCGGCTGGGGTTTCAACTGCGCCTTGCAGCCGAGCATGGCTATGGTGGTGCGCTGCAAGCAGACGGCGATGCCTTGCTGACGCAGCTTGACGTTTTCTTTGACGGATACGTCCCGTCCGCTTCGCTGCTGCATGGTGATTTGTGGGGCGGCAATCACGGCTATCTACCCGATGGATCGCCGGTGATTTTCGATCCCGCGGTGTATTTTGGCGACCGCGAATGTGATCTCGCGATGACCGAGCTGTTTGGCGGATTGTCACCCGAATTTTATCGGGCCTATCGCGAAGCTTGGCCGCTCGATGCAGGCTATGCCATCCGTAAAACACTCTACAATCTTTATCACGTTCTCAATCATGCCAATCTTTTCGGCGGCAGCTATGTGGCGCAAGCCGGGCTCATGGCCGCCCAATTGCGGGCGCATATTCGATAAGGGGTTCCATTGCAGCGTTGGTTAATATTGTTGCTGGCATTCGGTTTCGCTGCGTGTAGCAGTCTGCCGTATCACGCCAAACCACCCAAGGTGAGCGTGGCCGATGTCGGCATCAAAAGCCTCGGCATTTTTGAGCAGCACTTTGATGTGGGTCTGCGGGTGAGCAATCCAAACGATTTCGATCTGACGATCGAGGCGCTTGAGTTCGAACTGGAACTGAACGGGCGCGCTTTTGCCAAGGGGCTTACACGCACGTCTGCGTTGATCCCGGCAATATCAAGCACGGTGTTGCGGGTGGATGCGGTGACGCAATCGAGGAACCTGATTCAGCAGATCAAGACCCTACCCGCTGAACCCTTGAAAGAAGGTGTGCCCTATCGAATCATTGGCCGCGTCAAAACCGACCAGTCATCCAGATGGCTCCCCTTTGATAAGCAGGGCGTATATGGCCGCGAAGACAGGCCTGCCAGGGGCCGTGCAATCTGATGGCCCATTCCAGTGAATTCCGCCACCAGTTTTGATTCAAAACAGCCACTCATTCCAGTCCAAACCCGCCACATGAAACAACAGCTTCATCCAGCCGTCGAATGTCTCATGACTGCCAAGGAGCGGCCGGTCGAGCAGGCTGCCCTAGACGGCAGGAAATCGGCCGAAGCGGTCTTACGGCGAGCAATGCGAATACGTCTGTTAAGGACTCCTGACCAGCCGTTCAAGTAACAGAAATGCCAAATGTCAGTATGCCGTCTGATTCTGTTGAAAAACGCTTTTTTGGTGGCCAAGAATAATTCTGGGGCTTTACGGAGCGGGGCGTTGGAATGGAGATGGGGGCCACGGCAACTCCTCTCGAACTTAGCCAAGATCGCCCATGCGAATCTATGCCTGTCTATTGAACCAGATTCCCAATCGGTGTGGCTTTTGGCAGAGATTCGGAGCACCAGAAAATTGCGTTTTTCAACAGAACAGGATGATGGGCAGGCCTTCATGGTAATCACCCTGACCGTGTGAAACTGAACACGTTGGAACTGTATTCAGATAGTGCCGCCCCCAAACGCTCACCGTAACAGAGCCGACGCACAAATGATCATGGCACCTGCCCATGGCTGTGATCTGCGCATAGCGGTCGGTTGAGACCATCGCCGACCGGCAAGGGCTGCCAAGAGCAGACTTACAAAACCACCCCGAAATCCACCGGAAAGGGTCTTTTTTATCCGTTGTAACAACAGAACGCAGTATTGGCCGAAAATCCGTACCGCTTGGTGTAAGCATTACGGGTGCAGCGCATGGGTTACCTTCGCCAACAACGTGTCACGGTCAAATGGCTTGACAATGAAATCGGCAGCGCCGGCCTTTATGCTGTCGCGCACGGCAGCCCCCTCGCTTTTTCCGGTTAACATGATCACTGGCACAAGTGCATACTGCGGCATGGTCTTGAGACGCCGCGTGGTTTCTATGCCGTCCAGATCCGGCATCATGATGTCCATAAGGATCAAGTCTGGTTGCATCTTGCGCAAGACATTCAATGCTTCAACGCCGCCGCTGGCAAATACCAAGCGATAGTTCTCTGCCGCAAGCAACTTGCTCACGAGCTTGCTCTGAAAGTCATCATCATCCACTATTAAAATCATTGGCCGAATGGCGTCCGCCATGGCATTCAATGTGCGTGCCGATGCAACGTGAGGCTCAAACTCTTTCCTGAAATCGTCGGTCCATTGCTTGATGGGCTGCACCGATTCGGCGACCTTGCGAAAACGTTGCCCGATCTCCTCCTGTTTGAGCCGTTTGATCTCCTGCTCCAGGCCGGTGACATCGTTGATTCTGGACACGCCCGGCAGACTCCCCTGTGCGAGCTTGCTGGAAAATCCGTCCAGCGCCGCGCCGATATCCTGCTCCGCCTGCGCCATGGCGCGATTGGCCATGTCAATTTTCTGGCTGCCCTGCGCCACATGTTGATCCAGCATGCTTCCCAGCTCAGCCAGGCGACGCGCCTGGGCGGCGAACTCAGCTGCCGACGGGCCTCCCTCACTGATTGCCATCAGACCGCGTAATGAATGATGCACTGACATCAGTAAACGGGGCGCATCGTTGGTCATCGGCCAAAACTGGACGTAATCATCAAAGTATTGTTTTCGGCACGCCTGGTAAGCTTGACTGACTTCATCCATATTGCACAGAACAACTGTACGGTGCGGATGTAGATGGATTTTGCCGCTCAACCGATAAAGCCCCAGGTAATAGCGCTCCGCCTTTGCCAGGGTATTGAACGCCAACACGAGCACGTCGGGGACGTGGCTCTCAAAATCTTTCACTGCCAGAACCTGATTGGTGGAAACGAAAACCAGCTCAAATTCCTGCATGAGCAATTTTCTTACCAAAACGGCATCGCTAAGATTATCCGATGCAACAAGTATCTTGGCTCTGGCCTCGACTGGCTTGGGTGAAGCGCGCTCAGCGTTCATGACAAGCCCTCTTGAAAATGTTGCATGCGCTCGTTCCACGACTCAATCCAGCCGGGCAGATCAGCGGCGGGCATCGGACGTGCAATGAAAAACCCCTGGGCCAGATCGCATTTTGTACGCCGTACCATATCCCAGTCATCGCGATCTTCCACGCCTTCGGCGACGACTTCCATGCCGAGCTGCTTGCCCAAACTAAGGCTGGCGTCGTATATCGCGCGCGCGGTGTCGTCGCGCCATGCGCCGCGCACAAAGCTTTGGTCGATCTTGAGTTCATCGAAAGGAATATCGCGTAACTGGGTCAGCGATGAATGGCCCGTGCCGAAATCATCAATCGAAAGGCGGAAGCGCTTCAAGCGCAATCGGGTCAGGACCTCCAGCGGCGCGCGCTGGTCCAGCATCAGTCGGCTTTCCGTCACTTCCAGCACGATATCCTGCGGCGCCACTCCTACTGCGGTGGCTGCTCCGGCGACGAAATCTGCAAAAGCCACCGACGAGAGATTGTCCATCGATACGTTAACCGCCACCCGAAGTCGGAGCCCAGCTTGCTGCCAGGCCTTGCTCTGGGCCATCGCATCCTTCAGCACCACGCGCGTCAGGTCATCAATCAATCCATGATCTTCAGCAATGCCAATGAATTGGTCGGGGAATACCATCCCGTCCACCGGATGACGCCAGCGCACCAGCGTCTCCACGCCGACGACCGCGCCGGTGGTGACGGAAACCTTGGGCTGGTAGTAGTTGACCAGTTCACCGGCATCGATGGCAGTGCGCAGTTCGTCAACACTATAAGCATGCGTTGTCGATTGCGGGACAGCGTGCATGTGAACTGACTTTTCCATTAGCATGGACAGTAGGTCCAATGAAACAGGTTTGTTCAGATGCCCCAGCACCGTGATCCGGTGCGCCTGAATCAGTTTCTCTGCCATTTTCAGCACGCGCTCGTCTTCGCCGCTGACCAGAATGAGATTGCCGGTGTAGTTGTGCTCGACCAATTTACGGACAAACTCGATCCCATCCATTTCTGGCATCTGCAAATCCAGCAGGATCAGATTGGGTGGATTGACATGGGTGTTGATCCACTCCAGCGCCTCAGCTCCGTTATCGTAAGTTGTCACCGAGGTGAAACCCAAGTCGGCCAGCATGTGGCCGAGCAGCTTGAGCATAAAAGACTCGTCGTCTAACACAAGGATTCTGATTGTTGATTTGTTCATTCGTATTGCCTTTTATTTATCGCTGTGACGATCCGCAGGCTGTCCCTGCAAGGACTCGATAAAGATGTTCACGGCATTAAGTTCTTGCTCGAACATCGGTAACAGTAACACCAGCGTTTCATGGCTACCCGCTTTGCCGGCAGCCTCCATCTCTGCGCACCGTTCGCCCAGGGCCAGCGCGCCTACGGTGCGCGCCGATGACTTCAGCTTGTGCGCCTGCTGGCTTGCCCGCGCCGGTTGACGATCGACACACGCTGTTTTCAATTCGGCCCCTATCTTCGCTGCACTGATCCGAAAGTCATTTAGAAATTCGAGTATCACTGCAGGGTCGCTACCGATGATGCTTTCGAGCACGCTCACGTCCACCGCGCGATCAGCAGCCACGTGGGGAGTGACTTCACCATATGAATCCAGACTGGATACAGCCGACGGCAACCATGTGTCCAGGGTTTTTTTAAGATCATCCAGTTGCAATGGCTTGCTCAGGCAATCGTCCATGCCGGCTGCCAGGCAGCGACCCGCTTCGCCTTTGAGCGAGTTGGCGGTCAGGGCCAGGATCGGTTTGCGGAGCGATCCCTGCTCCTGGGCACGAATCGCGGCAGTCAATGCATAACCATCCATCTCCGGCATCTGCAAATCACTGAGCAGCAGCGCGTAGTTTCCGCTCTGCCAGCGTTCCAGCGCCTGCCTGCCGTTGTCAGCGACATCAGCAGCAAAACCGAGCAGCGCAAGCTGCCATAGGATCACCTTCTGGTTGGTCTCATTATCCTCGGCAACCAAAATCAGCCGACCATTGCGCAGTGCCTCATCGTGCGATGGCTGTTTGACTACCATCCCGCTCTTGCAGGATCGCGGCGTGTGTGAGTCTTCAAGTACGCGTCCTGCGGCAATGGCGACTGCTTTGAAGAGTCGGTGACGCGTCAGCACATTGCCGTCCACCAATACCAGACCGATATGTTCCACACGTGGATCCCTTCGCGATCCGCGCCCAATGGCAACGATGCGAATTTCCTGGTCTGTCAGATCTCGGTCAAGGGCCCTCAGTTCATTCAGCGCCAGCGGAATATCGACAGCATCGATAACCCATATCCAGAGTCCCGGCGGCAAACCAGGCATCAGGTTGCGTGCCTGCGCCAGATCCGCTGCCCGCTCGACACGCGCACCGGCGTGGGCCAGATACGCAGCAAAATTTTCGGACAGTCCATCCGGGCTACCTACCACGAGACAGGAGAGCCCGGCTACTTGCGATGCGGGGTTGACCGCACCTGCTTGACTTTGCGTCAATGTGAATTGCAGGCGTACGGTGAACGTGGATCCTTCTCCGAGCGTGCTTTGCACCACGAGATGTCCCCCCATCATGTCTATCAGATGGCGCGAAATGACCAACCCCAGCCCGGTGCCGCCAAAGCGTCGGGTTGTCGAGGTGTCGGCCTGGGTAAACGCAGTGAATAGCCGAGCCTGGGTCTCTTCATCGATCCCGATGCCATTATCGGCAACGTGTATTTCCACGACAGACTGCTCCGGGCTACGCTCGATTTGCACGGCACGTACCCATATCCGACCCGCTTGCTGGCGGCCGCTGGAAAACTTGATGGCGTTGCCAACAAGATTCATCAGCACTTGGCGCAGACGTAACTCATCGCCCAAAACCGCTTCGGGTATCGCGGGATCGACAAACACAGTGAGTTCCACTTTTTTATTGACCGCCAGTTCGTCCAACATGACACAGGCCTTTTCCACCACGTCGGCCAACGAGATGGATGCCTGTTCGATTCCCATCCGCCCAGCTTCGATCTTGGAAAAGTCGAGAATGTCGTCGATGATCGACAGAAGCGAAATCGCCGACTCGTTGATGAGATCGACCATCTCCACCTGTTGATCGTTAAGGCCGGTCTGGTGCAGCACGTCGGCCATGCCGATCACGCCGTTCAATGGGGTGCGGATCTCGTGGCTCATGGTTGCAAGAAAGCTGGACTTGGCCAGGTTGGCCTGGTCGGCCACGAACCGTGCCTCTTCCAGATCGGCGGTGCGTGTCGCTACCTTGTCTTCCAGTTCTTCATTGAGACTCCGCAGCGCCGCCTCAGCCTTAAAATAACCCATGGCATACGAAATATCGCCAGCCAGATCAGTCAACAGTTTCAACTCTTCTTCATGGAAGAAGTTGCTCTCGATCGCATACAGCGCGAGTCCGCCAATAGCTTCATCTGCGACTATCAGCGGCAAAATAACCATTGAGTGAACCCCGGCTTCGGCATATTTTTTGCCAAGTAGAACTTGGGGATCGCTTTGCGAATCATTGGAAACGATGATTTTTTTCTCTTTGATTGCCCGTGCGACCATGGTGGTTGAAGCAAGCTCACCAGACGACAAGATGCTTTTGATGGCGTCGATAAGCGCTTCGTCCTTGCCCGCCGAGGCCACCGGGACTATCTTCATCGTACCCCGATCCAGCATGCCGATCATGGCCATGGAGAACCCGCCTATCTCGACCGCAACCCGGCACGCCTCCTTGAATAGTTCCTCGCTGTCTTGCACGCGCACGATTAGCGTATTGATACCACTCAGCATGGCGTATACACGGTTGAGGTAAGCGAGCCTCCTCTCCGATGCTTTGCGCCCAGTGATGTCCTGGACCGTTCCGTATAGCCCAACAACTCTGCCGCTTTCGTCCTTCCGGGGCACCGCTCTCCCAAGAACGTCAACGGGCTTGCCGTGGGGTCGGCGTGCCAGAAGCTCATAGTCCTGTGCTTCGCCCGATTCAATTGCCAAGGCAAGCTTGTCCTTCATGAGCGCCTGGCTCGCCGCATCGTAGTGAGCGGTGACTTCTTCGAGGTTGCGTGGTGATCCCAGGCGCGGATCGCGCCCTAGAATCTCAAATACTTGCTGCGACCAGGTAACTTCCTCGGTGGCAATGTCCCACTCCCAGTCCCCGATCTGCCCAATGCGCTGTGCTTCGTTCAGGCGCTGCACCGCCTGCTTGATCGCTTGCTCCGAACGCTTGCGTTCCGACCATTCCAGAGCGAGGGACGTCTGGTTCGCTACGGCGACCGCAAATGACTCCTCGTCGGCTGTCCACTGGCGCATAGGTCCGACATGTTCGTGACACAGGACGCCCGCCTCGGTGCCGCCTAGGTGAATGGGAATATCCAGCAGGGAAGTGATGCCGAACGGCTGAAAGTGGCTCTCTGAGAACTGGTCAGTGCGTGCGTCACGCTGCGCGTCCTCCGCGACAATCGGGTCCTGTGCCGCCAGCGCTCGGAAGTAGGCAGGAAAATCTTTGGCAGACAATTCCATGCCGGCGGTGTGACAGCCCGTCACCTCCTCGTAGAGGTCCATACATCGTAGGGCAGTGCGATCCTGGTTGTGACGCCAGATGCTGGCCCGCGCGACCCCCAGCGTTTTGGCGCTTATCTCCGTGATCCGCCGAATCGTGCCTAAGAGGTCTTCACCTGTGGCCCCTCCCCCGGCAAGTTCGATCAGTGCGTTGCGCTGGCGGCGGTGACGCTCTTCTTCCGCGCGTAGTCTCGACTCCACCTTCTTGCGCTCGCCGATGTCCTGGAAATACACCGCCAGACCCTGCTCGGAAGGATAGGCGCAAACGCTGAACCAGGTATTGAGTGGCGGGTAAAACTCTTCAAAATCCACGGTATGCTTGTCCGCTATCGCCCGCCGGTATTCGCGCTCGAAGGCGGATCCGATGGTGTCGGGGAACTCCGTCCAGAAGTCTTGGCCGGTCAGTTCGGTGCGAGTTCGTCTGAGCAACTGCTCGGCCTTGTGGTTGAGGAAGGTGAACCGCCATTCCCTGTCCACGGTGTAAAACGCATCCGTGATGCTTTCGAGGGTGGTCGTGAGCTGTTCAGCCAGTGCGTGTACCTGCACCTCCGCCCGCTTGCGCTGGGTGATGTTCAGATGCATGACCACAACGCCATTCGGATGCGCATCCGCCAAGGGGGTCACGGTCATCTGGAACCAGCGCTGTTCGGTGGGCGAATGACAGGGATATTCGAGCGAGAAATCTTTTGCCATGCCCGTTAGCACCGAACGGATTCCTGCGGCGGCTTGTTCTGCTTCGGCAGCGTGATCTCCGTATGCGCTATCGCAAATCTTGAGGTAATTGAGACTGATCCCGTATTCCGAGCTCAGCAGAGCATTCGCGTCGGCAAATTGCCGCCAGGTCTCGTTCACCGAAATGATGCGTCCCTGACCATCGAGTAAAGCGATATGCGCTGGCAGCGCGTTGAGGATGGCAGCCTGTTTGTCGGCCTCGACAAGACGCAATTGCTCTAGGTCGCGCAGCAACTTTTCCGCATTCCTGCGCTCGCTGATGTCCTGGAAATACACCGCCAGACCCTGTTCTGAGGGATAGGCGTGAACGCTGAACCAGGTGCTGAACGGCTGATAAAGCGCCTCGAAATTCACGGCATGGTTGTCCACCATCGCCCGGCGGTATTCGCGCTCGAAGGTGGATCCTATGGCGTCAGGGAACTCCGTCCAGATGACTTGGCCGGTCAGTTCGGTGCGAGTTCGTCTGAGCAACTGCTCGGCCTTGTGGTTGAGGAAGGTGAACCGCCATTCCCTGTCCACAGTGAAAAATGCATCCGTGATGCTTTCGAGGGTGGTCGTGAGCTGTTCAGCCAGTTCGTGTACCTGCACCTCTGCCCGCTTGCGCTGGGTGATATCGCGGAAATACCAAACGCGTCCATGGTATTTGCCGTCCGCGCCAGTGCTCGGAGCGGAATACCGATCGATAATCCTTCCATCTTTGAGCCGTAATTCCTCGCGACTTTTGTCGTCGCGGTGCGTGTTCAGATATTGGACCCGGGCGACAAATGCATCGGCGTTTTCGACTTGATCAGCAACTGACTGAAGCACTAGCGCATCAAGACCTGCGCTCACGAGCTGCGGGGGCGGCTGCCATAGGGCAATGAATTGTTGATTGTAGGAGAGGACTTGTCCGTTCTCGTCGACCACCAGAATGGCATCGAGTGAAGTCTCCTGCTGGGTCTTGAGGATCGCGTTCTTGAATGCTATTTCTTCCTCCACCTGCTTGCGCTGAGATTCGCCGGCTAAGTTGTCGAGCGCAAAGCTGATATCCGTTGCCATTTCAACCAGCAGGTTGCGCGCGGCTTCATCGAACGCGTTGATCTCCCCTGTGTACAGGGTAAACACACCGATGACCATACCTTTGCGGTGCAGCGGCAGCGCGGCAGCGGCGGCCAAGCCAGCGTGCACGGCGCGCTAACGCCAAGGGACGGCTACCGGGTCATCCAGGAAATCCTGGCACCAGTACAGACGGTCCTCGCGAATGGCTGTGCCAGTCGGGCCGCACCCAAACGGAGTATCTGCATCCACGGAGACATTGATATCTTTCAGGTACTCGGTGGCATCACCGAAACTGGCGACTGGCTGCACCCTGAGGGTCTCGCTGTCGATCAGGCCGATCCACGCCATCTTCATGCCGCCGAATTGCACTGCGGCGCGGCAGATTTGCAAAAACAACTCATCCTCGCTGGCGCAATGCACGATGGCTTGATTGCATTGACCCAGTGCGGCATAGAGTTGCGCGTGTCGCCTGGATTTCGCTTCGGTCGCTTTACGCTCGGTAATATCGCGGAGGTTGCACTGTATGACCTTGATACCTTCACTCTCGTACGTATTGCATACGAATTCGGCCTCGATTTGTGCCCCGGTTTTTGTTTTGAGCGGCAGATCTTCGTAACGGACATATCCCGTCGTTTGCAGCTCCGCAAACATTTCTTTGCTCTCGGCTCTGTCCGCGAACGGGCCCACTTCCCATAGCTTTTTCCCCAGGAACTCTGCATGCGAGTAGCCCAGCAGATCGATCAAGTAGGGGTTGACGTCTTCGATCTGTGCCGTGTCAGCGTTAAGAAGCAGAATGCCGTCTTGAGCGGTTTCGAAAAGCCGACGATAGCGGCTTTCGGATGCCCGTAACGCTTTACTCGCATCCGTGGAATATGGGTGTGGGGTGGGTGGGCTTTCCATAGAAACATTCACCAATAAGGAGCAAAGTCATTTTTATTATGTACCGCATTATAAAAAATGATATGAACGACCAATTATCCAGGGGCAGAAATCTGGCGGCGTTTCGTGTCTTTCGTGTCTGCAACTTCGGTTTTAAATGAAGGCAGACGGATTTTAGCGGCAGCCTTAGGGTGGAAGCGTGAATTCTCGATTTTGGAAAATCGGCCATTCAGCTTGAGTTTCTATTCAACGACTAGTGTGCGGCGCATAGCAGACCTGATTTTCCCAGAACGCCACCGTCCGCTTCGGCCGAATCCCGGCCGTTTAAGGGTTCCTTTCCGTCCGGCTGCTTCAGGGTCGCAACCATCCTCTGCCCCCCTCAGCTCGCCAGCAGCAAAAACAACAACAGCACATTCAACGCAATGGACGCGACTGCGACCAGGGGCCAGGCACCGGCCTGAGAACGCTCGATGAGCGGGGTGCGACGACGTAGCAAGGGACTGGCTTCGCCGCGTTCGAGGGCGATCAGCATTTCTTCGGCGGTCTCGAAACGTTCCACGGGTTCGCGCGCAACCGCTTTCAATAGCACAGTTTCCAGCCATGGCGGCAAATCGGGGCGGGTACGGGCTGGGGGGACGGGCTCGCCAAATTTTGGATGTTGGAACGGTTCGATTTCACCGTAAGGGTATTTGCGTGTGAGCAGGTGGTAGAGGGTGGCACCGACGGCATACAGATCGGTTTGCACGCTGGCATCGGCGCCGTTGAACAGCTCGGGTGCCATGAAGCTTGGGGTACCGGGCTGGGCGTAATCTTCGCGTGCATCGAGTGTGGGACAACGCGCCACACCCAGATCCAGAATGCGTAGTTTGCCTTCGGTGTCGACGTGCAGGTTGGCGGGTTTGAGGTCGCGATGAACGATGTCGAGCCGGTGCAGCGCAGAGAGGCCTTTCAGGATACGAATGCCCAGGGTGACGACCTCGACCGGAGAAAAATGCTGGCCGCTGTCGAGCTTGTCCTGCAGCGTTGCGCCGTCGAAATAGTGAACGGCGAAGTACAGAAAATTGCGTCCCGGCAAGGGCAGCACATCAGGGAAATAATGCGAATGCACGCGCTTTAAAAACCACTCTTCGGCGAGCAGCCGGCAGGCGGCATCAGCGTCGCCCTGCAACACGGGTTGCAAGGTTTTAAGTGCCCAGCGTTGCCCCGACTCGGCGTGGCGAGCACGATATATCAGGGTATCGCGACTGCTATGGAGCACGTCTTCGATGATGAACGCGTCGAGTCGGGCGCCAGGTTGCAGTTTGCCCGGCAGCGGCAGATCGTGCGCCTCGATGAATGGCGCATCGGCTTCGCCCACCGCCACCACACGCACCACCAGAGCGCTGGCATTATCCTGCCCGCCTTTGGCATGCGCGGCGTCGACCAGCGCATCAGCAGCGCGCTGAGGGGCATCGTGCAGTTTCAATAGTTGATGCAATTCCAGTTGACCGAGTGGCTCCCACACGCCATCGCACACAATCAGAAACACGTCGCCTTCGGCCAGATCACCTTCGCCAAAATCCGGCAACACGTGGGTATCGAGTCCCAGCGCGCGCTTCAGCACATGCGACATGCCAGGCGTTTCCCAAACGTGGTCGGTGGTCAGCGCATCCAGCATTTCACCGCGCAGGCGATACAGGCGGCTGTCGCCGATATGGGCGTAATGATAACGACGGCCACGCAGCACCAGCGCGGTGAGCGTGGTGGCCATGCCACCGGGATCGGTGCGCGAGGCAGTCTGTCCATGGATCCAGCGATTGATCGCCGTGAGCACGGTGCCCAGTGCGTGGGGAATTTCCCAGGTGTCGGGGGTGGCGTAGTAATCGGCGAGCAGATTGCGTACCGAGGCTTCGGCTGCCTCGCGGCCATGGGTGCCACCGGATACGCCGTCGGCCACCACCGCAAGCATGCCCTTGGTTGCTGCGAGTTGCGCTTCGGGCTCTACGTAGCCGCCATAGTCCTCGTTGCGCTCGCGCGGACCGGTGGCAGTGGTGTAGCCGAATTCAAGGGTGAGAGGCATTTAGATGGCAAGAGGAAAGAGGAAAGAGGATTATAAGAAGCGCAGCCAGTCTGCACATTCCTTGAGTCCTGAACCTTGGATCTTGAACCTACTAAATCCGCGCACCGGAAATCGCGGCCGCACCCCAGGTAGTACGCCAGCGCTTTTTCACCACGGCCAGTCCAACCAGCGCGACAAAACACAAGCCGGCAAAAATCAGCAGTCCTATTTGATAGTCGCCTGTTTGCCCCTTGATGTACCCCAGACTGGCAGCGAGATAAAACCCCCCTACGCCGCCAGCCATGCCAACCATGCCGGTCATTACGCCGATTTCCTTGCGGAAGCGTTGCGGCACCAACTGGAATACGGCACCGTTACCCGCACCCAGGCTCCCCATCGCCAACATGAATCCGACCAGCGCCACGCCTGCGCTGGCCGCACCAAAGCTGACGGCAATAAGGAACACACCGGCCAGCAGATACATCACCAACAGGGTACGAATGCCCCCAATGCGATCGGCCAGCATGCCGCCCATCGGGCGCACCATGGACCCGGCGAACACGCAGGCTGCAGTGAAATAGCCCGCATGTACGGGTGTCATGCCGTACTGGTCATTGAAATAAATAGTGAGACTGGACGCCAGGCCGACAAAGCCGCCGAAGGTCACGAAATAGAAAAACATGAACCACCAGGCGTCGCGATCTTTCAGCACGTTCAGGTACTGGTGCAAGGATTTGGGCGGAGGGCAATCGGGTGCATCCTTGGCAAAAAACAGATACACCAGAAAAGCCATGCCAACCGGGATCAGCGCCAGCCCGAACACATTGCCCCAGCCATAGGCCATGGCCAGGCTCGGCGCCAGCAAGGCAGCAATGACGGTGCCCGAGTTGCCCGCGCCTGCAATGCCCAAAGCCGTGCCTTGATGCTGCGGTGGATACCAGCGGGAAGCCAGCGGCAAGGCCACGGCAAATGACGCCCCGGCAAAGCCGAGTGCGGCGCCCAGAATGAGAATTTCGCGGTAACTGTGAATACCAAATAGCCAGGCCCAGAGCAGTGCAGCCATGACCACCACCTGGCCGATCAGCCCCGCTTTCTTCGGCTTGAGATGGTCAACCAACAGGCCCATGAGAATGCGCAACAACGCGCCCGCCAGAACCGGGGTGGCCACCATCATGCCTTTTTGCGCAGCAGTGAGCCCCAGTGTGGCGGCAATCTGCACGCCCAGCGGGCCCAACATCACCCACACCATGAAGGCGATGTCGAAATACAAAAAAGCAGACAGAAGCGTAGGCGTATGCCCCGACTTCCAGAAGTCGCGTGTCATGACAAGTTCCCCAGAGAGCGTATGTGTTTTTATGCTTAAGCCAGATTTAGGTGAATCACACCTGACTCAAGCCTGGTTTCGTATTTCTGCGCGCAGCCTTCGTCCGGGGCAACCGCACAGCCGGTGGCGAGTTCAAGATTCCATCCGTGAAGCGGGCAGGTCACGCTCTTGCCGTGAACAATGCCTTGCGACAGCGGGCCGCCTTTATGCGGACAACGATCCTTCACTGCAAACACTTCATCGTCGGTGGTGCGGAACACGGCGATATCGATATCGCCGTGACGCACCACGCGTGCACCGAGTGGGGGAATCTCTTCAAGACTGCATATTTTCAACCAGCTACTCATTGTTTCGTCCTTTCATCTATTTCTCATGGCTCGGGCAGCAGCGCGCCCTTACCTCAACGACATGCGGTTTCGTTACACAGTCAGCGCTTCGAACTCGTGTTTGAGCTTGCCTTCCTTGGCACGCTCAACCCACGGATCGCGCTCGACCGACAGTGCGTACACCAGACGCTCGTACAACGCGCGACGACCTTCGTTGTCATCGAGAATCTTCTTCTTCACATAGTCGAGACCGACGCGCCCGACGTAGTGCACAGTGCGGTCGAGGTAGCGTGCCTCTTCGCGATACAACTGCAGGAAGGCGCCCGAGTACTCCATCACTTCCAGATCGGTTTTTACCTTGACCAGGAACTGCGCGACTTCGGTCTTGATGCCGCCGTTGCCGGCCACATAAATTTCCCAGCCGGAATCGACACCGATGATGCCAACGTCCTTGATCGCGACTTCGGCACAGTTGCGCGGGCAGCCCGATACGGCGAGCTTGACCTTGTGCGGCGCCCACATCTTGAAGAAGGCCTTTTCCAGATCAATGCCCATCTGGGTCGAATCCTGGGTACCGAAACGACACCACTCTGATCCGACGCAGGTTTTCACCGTGCGCAGTGCTTTGCCGTAGGCATGGCCGGACGGCATGTCTAGGTCGGCCCACACCTTGGGCAGGTCTTCCTTCTTCACACCGAGCAAGTCAATGCGCTGGCCGCCGGTGACGTGCACCGTCGGGATGTTGTACTTCTCGGCCACCGTGGCGATACGATGCAATTCGGCCGGCGTGGTGTTGCCGCCCCACATCCGCGGGATCACCGAATAAGTGCCGTCTTTCTGGATGTTGGCGTGGGCGCGTTCGTTGATGAAGCGCGATTGCGGATCGTCCTCGGCTTCGCCCGGCCAGGTGGAAAGCAGGTAGTAGTTGAGCGCCGGGCGGCAGCTAGCGCAACCGTTGGGGGTGCGCCATTCCATGAATTCCATGACCTGCGGAATCGACAGCAGCTTGTTCTGTTTGATCGCGGCGCGCGTTTCTTCATGCGTGTGGTCGGTACAGCCGCACATCGACTTGGTTTTCGGGGTGGCGGAATAATCGCCGCCCGCGGTGACGGCCAGAATCTGCTCGACCAGACCGGTACACGACCCGCACGAGCTCGACGCCTTGGTGTGCTTGCGCACATCCTCCAGCGTGAACAGGCCCTTCTCGCGGATCGCCTTGACGATGTCGCCCTTGCACACGCCGTTGCAACCGCACACTTCCATGTCGTCGGTCATGGATGCGGCCTTGTTAATGCCGCCATGGCCGAGGTTGCCGCAATGGTCCTGGCCAAACATCAGGTGGTCACGCAGCTCGTTGACGTTTTTACCGTCGCGCAGCAACGAGAAGTACCAGGAGCCGTCGACGGTGTCGCCGTACATCACACCACCGACCAGCTTGTTGTCCTTGATGACGAGCTTTTTATAGACGCCACCGATGGGGTCGGAATACAAAATGGATTCGGTGCCTTCGCCGCCGACAAAGTCGCCGGCCGAAAAGAGATCAATGCCCGTAACCTTGAGCTTGGTCGACGTCACCGAGCCTTCGTAACGGCCAATACCGTAATGCGCCAAATGATTGGCGCATACCTTGGCCTGCTCGAACAAGGGGGCGACCAGACCGTAGGCAATGCCGCGATGCGCGGCGCATTCGCCGATGGAATAGATGCGCGGATCGAAGGTCTGCATGGTGTCGTTGACGACGATGCCGCGGTTGCAATGCAGACCGGACGATTCGGCGAGTTCGGTGTTGGGGCGAATGCCGACGGCCATCACCACCAGATCGGCGGGCGCGGAATCGCCGTCCTTGAACAGGATCGAGGCGACACGATCCGCCGGCCCTTTAACCAGTTCGGCCGTCTGCTTTTGCAGCAGAAACTTCATGCCTTTGGCTTCCAAACTCTTTTGCAGCAGACGTGCAGCCGGTTCATCAAGCTGGCGTTCCATCAGCCACGGTGCAATATGCACCACGGTCACGTCCATGCCGCGCTTCATCAGACCATTGGCCGCTTCCAGGCCGAGCAGACCGCCGCCGATCACCACGGCATGGCGATACTGGCTGGAGGCATGAATCATTGCATCGACGTCTGCAATGTCGCGGAAGCTGATCACACCCGGCAGATCAGCGCCCGGCACAGGCAGGATGAAGGGGTTGGAACCGGTGGCAAGCAGCAGGCGATCGTATTCGGCCCGGGTGCCATCTTCGGCCTCGACTGCACGCGCCTTGCGGTCGATCTTCACCACTTTTTTGCCCACATGCAGCGTGATGTTGTGCTCGCTGTACCAGTCGAGCGGGTTCAGCACAATGTCGTCCACCGTCTGCTCACCCGCCAATACCGGCGACAACAGAATGCGGTTGTAGTTGGGATGCGGCTCGGCACCGAAGACGGTGATGTCATACATGTCAGGCGCCAGCTTCAGCAGTTCTTCCAGGGTACGCACGCCGGCCATGCCGTTGCCCACCATCACCAGTTTCATTTTTGGACCCTTGTCCATGGGTGCACTCATATCCATCCCACTACTCCAAACATTAAGACTTGAATTTGATGACCGCAGTCGTTGGCTGCGATCGGCGATCTCTATGGGCGGTATGCGCCCTCCACCCTGAATAAAGCAACCTCCATGCCAAGCTGGAAGTAACGCCTAAGCGCCTTGTACTAAAAGGAATTTGAGTTTCGGGGGGTGAACGGCTGGCGGGATCACGCACCATCAAGGTGCTCGTCCGCACACCGTGCACGAAAACTACGCAGCCACCCGACCGAAGCCGTTGATCGCGGTAATCGCGCGTGCCTGATTGAGGTCTTCGGTATACCCCGAGGCATACAGACACGTCGCCAGCTGATTACGTATCGGCAACGGTAACGGCAAGCGGTCGTGCATCACCTCAGTGATCCAGGCGCCGGTTGCTCGCGCATCGAGTGCGGGCAGATGGGTCAGGGGTGAAGACGTTGACTGCGCTTCGTAAACAGATTCTGTCTGGCCGTCCCGTACCAGCACCATGTCGGGCCGCAGCAATGGATTGGCAAACGCTTCACCCTCGCAGCCCTGCATCAACAGTGCATGGCCTCCCATCGCTTCGAGCACCGCTCGCGTCATAGCCATGTCCTGTTCGCGCGACACCGGCGTAATCCGCACCGAGCGTTCGCCCAGCACATCAGCCAGCGCGACCAAGCGTGTCACCCAACCGTCGATCCCCAGTCGCGCGCGCAAGGCCAGCAAGGAAGCCAATCCCGGACTCAACAGGGACACCGGCGCAAACGCCAGCCCATTGTCACGCAGCCCCGCATTGACTTGCGCCGTGGTGCTGCACGGCATGATGCCCAGCTCGCGCAGCACGTAGGCCGCAGCCATGCCGCCACCGCCTTCGAGTGCGCCATGAATCAGCACCGGCACGCCAAAACTTTTCAACAACAGCGCCAGCAGCGGGGTGAGATGCGGATGTTCGCGCACGCCGTGATAAGCCGGCAACACTACGGTGCGATAAGGTCCTGGCGATGCAAGAAAATCGGGCAGCCGCTCGAACAAGGCCGCGTGCAAGCCCAGCCAGGCATCGAGTCCGGGATCGTGCTGATTGAACGCCACCAGAAAGGCCGCCGTTTCCAGTTCCGGCACGCCGCCATCGAGCAGCGCCGCGCACAGCGCACGCGCCTCGACATAGCTCAGGGTTTCGCCGGCTTCGATCTGCCGAATGAGCGTGGCATAGCTCATGCTGCCACCCGCTTGCCCGCGATCAGCCGCTTCAATTCCGGCACACAGGAGCCGCATTCGGTGCCGCATTTAAGCGTGAACTGCAGCGCAGCGAGATCGGCGCCGCCAGCAATCGCCGCGACGATGTCGGGCTCGGCCACGTTGAGGCAATTGCACACCACGCGACCGTGTCCGGCCTGCCCGTCCGGCGGTTGATCAAGCGGCGCCAGCAGCCAGTTCCGCACCTCCATGGCCGGTGCGCCGTCGGCGATCAGGCGCTTGAGCCAGTCGCGTGCGGCGGTTTCTCCGGAGAGTCGCGCGCCAGTAATCACGCCGTCTTCCACCCGCGCTTTTTTCCAGATGCCGCGACGCGCATCCTGGTAGTTCATCGTCAGCAACGGATCATCCAGCCCAAACGCAACGTCCATCTCCTGCACCAGCGCTTCGGCCAGCGGACCTTCGCTCGCCGTCTCAAACACCAGCACAGTGTTGTCACGCCCGGTGAGGGTAGCGGTGGCGTATTCAAAGTGCGTCATGAACGGCTGCGCCGTCCGCAGCAAGGTGGCGCCCTCGCCGCGCCGCATGATCGTGCGCCGATACGGCAACGTGACCTTTTCCACCTGCACCGCGGCATGCTTGAGTTCGGGCTGCATGGAAACGGGGTCAAAAGCGTCGAGCGTCAGCGCGTTCACGCCCATTCCGGCCATGAAGCGGCCGCCCCAATGCATCGGGATAAAAGTCTGACCGCCGCGCAATTCCTCGCTGGCTTGCACTTTGATCACGAGGCTGCCACGCCGACTTTTCACCCGCACCAGATCGCCGTCCTGCATCTTGCGGCGTTGCATATCCTGGCTGTTCATCGACAGCAGTGGTTCTTCCACATGAGCATAAAGCCGTGACACCAGCCCGGTGCGGCTCATGCCATGCCACTGGTCGCGCAGCCGGCCGGTATTCAGATGCAGAGGGAATTGCGCGTTGATCGGCTCGGCGGTCGGCCGATACGGCGCATTGTAGAAATGCGCCCGGCCCTGGAGGGTTGGAAACACACCGTCTTCATACAGGCGCGATTGGCCTGACATGGCGCCTTGCGGCAACGGCCATTGCTGCGGGCCGGCTTTGAGCATGGCGTAGCTCAGGCCGGTGATATCGAGGTCGCGGCCACGCGTCGATTCACGGTGTTCATTGAATATGTCTTCGGGGCACACATAGGGAAACAGCCGCTTGCCATCCCGCCCCAGCGCAGCGCCAAGCTTCCACGCAAATTCAACCACCGCTTGATAATCAGGACGTGCCTCACCCGGCGGAGAAACGGCCGCACGCACATGCGAAATGCGTCGTTCGGAATTGGTCAGTGTTCCCTCACGCTCGCCCCACGTTGCAGCGGGCAACAACAGGTCGGCAAACTGCACCGTTTCGGTGTCGGCAAAGGCTTCCTGCACCACCACAAATTCCGCAGTGTGCAGCGCTTCCTGCACCAACTTCTGATTGGGCAAGGATTGCGCGGGGTTGGTACAGGCAATCCACAGCGCCTTGATTTCGCCTTTGCGCACCGCCTCGAACATTTCCACTGTGGTCTTGCCGGGTTGATCGGGCACCGCATCCACCCCCCACAGCCGGGCGACCTCGGCTCGGTGTTCGGGGTTGTTCATGTCGCGATGCGCCGACAGCAGGTTCGCCATGCCCCCCACTTCTCGCCCGCCCATGGCATTGGGTTGGCCGGTGAGCGACAGCGGCGCCGCGCCCGGTTTGCCGATGTGCCCGGTGGCCAGATGCAGGTTGATCAGCGTCGCGTTCTTGTCGACGCCGCAGGTGGATTGATTCAGACCTTGGCAATACAGCGACAGCGTCGGCCCGGCGGCAAACCAGCGCGCGGCCTGAACAATGTCGGTGGCCGGCACGCCGCAAATCGTGGCCACTTTTTCCGGCGTGTATTCACGCACGGTTTCACGCAACTGCGCCCAGCCTTCGGTGTGGGCGGCAATGTAATCGCGGTCGATCAGCTCTTCCCACAACATCACGTTGAGCATGGCGTGATACAGCGCCACATCCGTGCCCGGCAAAATCGCCAGATGCAGATCGGCCTCCGCCGCGGTGTCGGTGCGTCGCGGGTCCACCACGATCAGCTTCTGCTTGGGGTTGGCACGGCGCGCCGCTTCTATGCGGCGAAACAGAATGGGATGTGCCAATGCGGTATTCGACCCGGCAATGAACAGCGTGCCCGCATGGTCGATGTCGTCGTAACACCCCGGCGGTGCGTCCGCGCCCAGCGTCGCCTTGTAGCCCGACACCGCACTCGACATGCACAGCCGCGAATTGGTGTCGATGTTATTGGTGCCGATCAAGCCCTTGGCGAGCTTGTTGAACACGTAGTAATCCTCGGTCAGCAACTGACCCGAAATATAAAAGCCCACCGCATCCGGACCATGCTCGAGAATGACCGCGGCAAAGCGCTCGGCCGCATGATCCAGCGCCGCCTCCCAGCTCACGCGCTGGCGCGGCGATGTCTTGTCGGAACGTAACTCGGGAACCAGCGCACGGCCCGATGCCTGCGCCGACAAGGCCAGCGTCGCGCCCTTGGTGCACAGCTTGCCCAGGTTGGCCGGATGCGCAGGATCGCCGCGCACGCCGGTAATCTTTCCCGCGTCCGACTCGATCAACACCCCGCAACCGGTGCCGCAATAACAACAGACAGATGAAACAACAGACATGGTGACTCCTCGTCCCACTCTGTAAGCAGGGTCTGTGCCAGCACGACACAACGCAATAATTTCAATGACTTGGTGGGAACGGAGCATAGGCAGTGCAACCCATACGCTCAACTGCAGTGCACGGACAGGATGGCGTGCCGCAAATTGGTGCGTGGCTGATGAACCCTTTCTGGATGGACCGAATCTATTTGTTTGACGCCTGGAGTTGGAGCCTCACTCGCACCCGGGACGGCTCACACAAAACAATTTTGCCGGGGCACCTATATAAATCCGAAAGCCGGTCGATTGATCAATGGATAGCCGGGTCGCCGTCATGCCTGGCGGCAACCCCATAAACACTCAACAGGTTGACTCAATATGCAGCCCAATCTCCACCCCATCAATGACCAGTTGCCCAGCCCCAAAGGCGTTGCGCTGGCCGTTTTGGCCTTATCCAAGCGCGATGACGTGACGTTGGGCGAAATAGCCCTGGCAATCCAAACTGACCCCGCCTTGTCCAGCCGCCTGATCAAACTGGCTAACAGCGCCTCGCAGATCTCGCGCCCGGTGGTTTCGGTGCAAGAAGCGGTCGCGCGCAAGGGGGTCAAGTCGGTGTGCCAGCTTGCATTGGGCTTTTCGCTGATCGACCAATATCGTGACGGCGGATGCGCCGCGTTTGACTACCCCAAGTATTGGTCGCATTCGCTCTTGATGGCGCTGTCCATGCAGGCGCTTGCCGCGCGCGTTCGCGTAGGCGAATCGAGTGAGCTGTTCATCTGCGGCCTGCTGGCGCAAATTGGCCAACTGGCCCTGGCCACCCTTTATCCCCAGCATTACAGCGACGTGCTAACGGCCTATCAGGCCAACCCCGCCCAATCGCTGACTGAGCACGAAGCCGTCCATCTGGAAACCGACCACATCGAACTGGGTAGCGCCATGTTGGCGGACTGGGGCATACCCGGTGTATACACCGAGCCGATGACGCTTTACGAAGAATCGAATCATTCGGGCAACATCCATGACTCACGCACAACCAGCCTGATCATGATGCTGCGGCTGGCGCATTGGCTGGCCGACCTCGCGCTATGCGATGCAGATCAACGCCCGCAATTGACCCAGGGTTGGCTGACGCAAGCGGCCAAGCTCGACATCCCGGCTGAAGATGCCGTTTACCTGATCGATGACGTCATTGCCGAATGGCATGACTGGGGCACCTTGCTGCAAATTCACACCGAACCCTTGCCCTCCTTTTCCGAATTCGCCGAGGAAAACGAGTCCGCCGCGAAAGATGCCTCTTCGCTACGCATCGTGGTGGCCGACAGCAACGAATTCACCCGCCGCAAAACCATGGCCCTACTGGCGGAAGACGGAAACCATGCCGTCTATGCCGTCAACGATGGTCATTCCGCCATGGAGCTAGTGATGGAAGTGATGCCTCACGCCATCATCGCCCATTGCAATCTCAAACAGATGGATGGCCTGGCCCTGTGCCAGACACTGCGCCAAACCGGTGAAGGCCAAGGCGTCTACATCCTGCTGATGGATGACCAGCACAATGTAGAGCATTCAATCCGGGCCTATGAAGGCGGTGCGGACGGTTATGTGTCGAGCACCATCAACGCAAAAACATTGAACACCCGCCTGATCGCGGCGCAACGCATGGCGCTGATGAAACAGGGTTGCGACCAAGACCGTTCGCACATGCGCAAGCTTGCGGCCGACCTGGATTTGGCCAACCGCAGGCTGGCCCACGACGTCCCTGTCCCCTAGCAGCCTGTCGGACTGGGACACCGCGCAAGCACACTATGAAACCTGCCCGCAGATCGTGCCGGCCGATGGCCCCAGTCAGGTTTTTCTGGCCCGAGTCGCAGCCTTTCGGATCACCCCGCCGGCCGCAGACTGGGACGGCGTTTGGGTCGCCGACAGCAAGTAAGCGCCGGCGGCTAGCCCGCGCAGCAGGACAATTGCTTCACGTCCTTGGTAAAGGTCTGGGCACAGAGCTTCAGGCCTTCTGCCATCGTCAGATAGGGGAAGAGCTGCCCGGCCAGATCCGCTACGGTCATGCGGTTTTTGATGGACAGCGTCGC
>JAAFGW010000302.1 GCA_010365175.1 Sulfuriferula multivorans
ATCGAGCGACACAACAGGGACATTTCATCCACCAATTTCCTGCGTGCCGCTTTGGGAATGGATGGACTTCAACATGTTACGGTTACATAGCCTTAATTAATGTAACCAACCGTCAAACTTCCCCCTGCCCGAGACAAGCCCTGACAGCAAACCCCTTGGGCAAAACCACCTCGTTGCGCGCTTTCTTCTGACAGCGCCGGCAATAAAAAAAGGGGGGTTTCACGTGAAACCCCCCTTTCTGCTACCAGTCTGGCTGTGTCTGATCAGTCCTTGAAGCGACCACGCACGCCAACGCGAGCACTACCACCACCCCGGTTGTCGGTGCCGTAACTACGCGGCTGAGCATTGCTCGGCTGGCCACTGCTCGGACGCGAGCTGTTACCGCGATCACCATAGCCTCCACGTGGTGCAGCAGCTTTCGTTTTGGCATCGCGCTCTCGCTTTTCCCAGTACGCAACGCTATTGCCGTCGACTTCAGGCTTGGACTCACGCGGTGCATCAGCGCCACGAAACCCTTCATTGCGTGGCGGGCGATCGGCATAAGGGGTGCGGGGCGCACCTTCAAAGCGATTGCCGCGCGGCGGCGCATCGCTGCGGGCCGGACGGTCGCCACTGGGGGCGGGTCGCGCATCAGCGCGATAGCCACGGTCACGATTGTCGCGGCTGTCGCCACGCGGAGGACGGTCGCCATAGCTACGCGGCTCGCTGCGATCGCCGAAGCTACGCTTTTCGCCAGCGCCGCTGCGCGGTGCATTATTGGTGCGCGGACGGCCCGAAGAGGAAGGGCGACCGGCCGGCGGGCGACCTGCTGATGGTTTCTGTGTCGGCTCCAAACCCGGCAGGGTATGCACTTCAATGCGGTTGCCGGTGTAGCGTTCGATGTTCTTGACCAGTCCGCCTTCACGCATGCCCGCAAAACTCACGGCAATCCCGGTGCGGCCAGCACGGCCGGTACGACCGATACGGTGAACATAGTCTTCAGCCTGACGCGGCAAATCGAAGTTGATGACGTGGCTGATACCCGCCACGTCAATACCACGCGCTGCAACGTCAGTCGCCACCAGCACCTTGGTACGGCCTTCGCGCAAGCGCTGCAATGCACGGTTACGCTGACCCTGCTGCATATCGCCATGCAGCGCATCCGAAGCAAAGCCGCTTTCTGCCAGCAGATCCGAAATCTCTTCGGTGCTGCGCTTGGTCGAAGCAAACACGATGGCCTGGGTCATCTCCACGCCGCGCAACAAGGCGTCGAGCAAACGATTTTTGTGATCCATGTTGTCGGCAAACAGCAGACGCTGCTCGATCTTGGATTCCTGCATCGGCACAGCCGCAATTTCAATGCGCTGCGCGTCACGTGTCAGCTCGCGTGCCAAGTTGCCCACCACGCCGTCGAGCGTCGCCGAGAACAACAGGGTCTGACGCTCTTTCGGGCAGCGTGCGGCAATCGACTTGATGTCATCTACAAAGCCCATGTCCAGCATGCGGTCGGCTTCATCGAGCACCAGCACTTCCAGGCGTGAGAAATCAATCTTGCCGCGCTCCAAGTGATCAATCAGGCGACCGGGGGTTGCCACCACCACATCGACCGGCTGGCTCAAACGCTTGAGTTGCAGACCATACGGCGAGCCACCGACCAGGCAGGCGGTGCGGAAGCGGCGCATGTCCTTGCCATAGGTCATGGCAGCCTTTTCAACTTGCAGCGCCAGTTCGCGGGTCGGCGTCAGCACCAGCACGCGCGGGCCCATGCCTTTGCCGGTCGATTCGGTCAGCAAGCGCTGGATCGATGGCAGCAGGAACGCTGCGGTCTTGCCGCTGCCGGTGTGTGACGACACCAGCAAGTCGCCGCCGCTCAGCGCAGCGGGAATCGCTTTCTGCTGAACCGGAGTGGCGTTTTCGTAGCCAGCGGCCAAAACGGATTTAAGGATAAGGGGGTCAAGACCCAATTCGGAAAAGCTCATGTCTAACCTTTTTTAGTGCGCACAAACGCGCAAACCAGACCCAAGTCGGGGAAAACCCAGACAGGTCATAAAATTACGAACCGGAATTTAAGTGGCGTTTGAAACGCCTAACGGGTCGCGTCGATCACATCGGCGCCAACCACAAGACTTGTCGCCGCTGGTTGCAAAAAATAACCGGCGGCACAAAAGAGAGGTCGAAGACGATGGGGCTGTGAGAACAGTCCCGAGGCACGGCGGCAAAAGAAGCCTGACCTGCCCACTGCTGTATGCACAACTCTGCTGAGTATATCAGAAAACGCTGGTATAGCTACGCCATTTGTATTTAGCCAATTAATTTATATCAGGCGGAGTGATACAGCTTGTGATACAGCCCACCACGATCGATCAACGCCTTGTGGTCGCCCTCCTCCACCACGCGACCATTTTCGAACACCAGGATGCGGTCGGCCTGCTTCACCGCCGACAGGCGATGCGCAATGATAAGCGTGGTTCGTCCGGCCAGAAAACCGCTCAAGGCCTGGTGCAACAGCCGTTCGGTGGCGGTATCGAGTGCCGAGGTGGCCTCGTCAAGAATAACGATGCGGGGGTTGGCCACAATCATGCGCGCGATCGCCAGCCGCTGCCGCTGCCCACCGGATAGCCGCA
>JAAFGW010000303.1 GCA_010365175.1 Sulfuriferula multivorans
CCAGGCGCTCAGCCTCCTGCCGCATCGATTCGCGAAACCACACTCCCTGCACCCGGCCCAGAATCTGCAGGTGGAGGGTTTGCATAATCCTAGAAACCTCAGTTGGACGCGCCCGATGGTGCGTTTGGGCGAGTGTCCCCGCAAGGAGGACGCCGGATTCGTAAGGCGGCAAAGCCGCCAACGACTCCGCAGACTGGCGCGAAGCGACGAGGCGGCAGGCCGGGGCTTGCATACGATTCCACACGGGCTTCAGCCCGTAGTGGATCGGAGTCCACTTGTGGGGCAACGAGGAGCGACAAAGGCAGGCGCTCGACCAGACGTATCAGCGGGTGCGTAGCGCTCTCACCCGCTAGGTGACGGCTATCGAAGGCAGGCAAGCTAGTATTCATGCGGCATTCCTGACGGTTAAGCGCGGTCAACTGAGGTTTTTAGGATAATGGGTTTACTTCACCTTCATGCCGGGCTGCGCGCCGTGATCGGGCGACAGGATAAAGAGCCCCGGTTCGCTGCCGGAGGCCGCCAGCACCATGCCTTCGCTCATGCCGAATTTCATCTTGCGCGGCGCCAGGTTGGCGACCATCACGGTATAGCGGTCGATCAAGGCTTCGGGTGCGTAGGCCGATTTGATCCCGGCAAATACCTGGCGCGTACCGAGGTCGCCGAGGTCGAGCGTCAGGCGTAGCAGTTTGTCCGCGCCTTCGATATGTTCGGCGTTGGCGATGCGCGCAATGCGCAGGTCGATCTTGTTGAAGTCATCGATGCTGATGGTGTCGGCTTCCGGATGGGTCGCGTTGACCTGTGCTTCGGCGTGGCGAGCCGGAGCAGGGGCAGAGACCACTGGAGGTGTGGTGGCCGCGAGGTTATCTTTGTTGGCGGCTACCATGGCGTCGATGGATTTGGGGTCAATGCGTGTCATGAGATGGCTGTACTCGTTGATAGTGTGGCGGATGAGCAGGCTTTGTGCGTCGTCCCAGGTCAAGGGGTCAATATTAAGGAAGGCTTCGACCTGCTCTGCAAGCTTAGGCAGCACAGGCTTAAGGTACAAGGCCAGCAAGCGGAAGCAGTTCAATGCAACAGTGCAGACCTCGTGCAAGCGGTGTACCGCTTCGTCTTTCTTCGCCAGTTCCCACGGCTTTTCGTCGGCTACGTACTGGTTGGCGCGGTCCGCTAGCGCCATGATTTCACGCAGCGCCTTGGCAAAGTCGCGTGATTCGTAATGCAAGGCGATCGAACTGGCAGCGGCCTGGAATTCGCCAATCAGTTCGATATTGGCCACGCCATCGGCCAGCTTGCCGTCGAATTTCTTGTGGATGAAGCCGGCGGTTCGGCTGGCGATGTTGATGAACTTGCCGACCAGATCCGAGTTCACCCGCGCCACGAAATCCTCGAGGTTCAGATCGATGTCTTCCATCGTGCCGTTGAGCTTGGCGGCGTAGTAATAACGCAGCCATTCTGGATTCAGACCTTGCGCCAGATAGCTGTCGGCGGTGATGAAAGTGCCGCGCGACTTCGACATTTTCTGCCCGTTCACCGTCAGGAAACCGTGTGCATACACCGCAGTCGGCAGGCGGTGGCCGGAATACTTCAGCATCGCCGGCCAGAACAGGGCGTGAAAATAGAGAATGTCCTTGCCGATGAAATGCACCAGTTCGGTTTTGGACTCGGGGCCCCACCACGCGTCGAAGTCGAGGCCGTTGTCCTTGGCGTATTTGGCGAAGCTCGCCATGTAGCCCACCGGCGCATCCAGCCACACATAGAAATACTTGCCCGGCGCACCGGGGATCTCGAAACCGAAGTAAGGCGCGTCGCGGCTGATGTCCCAGTTGTTCAGACCCGAAGCAAACCATTCCTGCATCTTGTTTGAGGCTTCGGCCTGCAGTGCGCCCGAGGTCGTCCATTCACGCAGAAAGGCTTCACAGGCGCCAAGCTTGAAGAAGTAGTGCTCGGAATCCTTGTGTACCGGCGTTGCCCCCGACACCGCCGACACCGGATTCTTCAGCTCGGTCGGGCTGTAGGTCGCGCCGCACACTTCGCAGTTGTCGCCGTACTGATCTGCTGCGCCGCACTTGGGGCACTCACCCTTGATGAAGCGGTCCGGCAGGAACAGATTCTTTACCGGGTCATACAACTGGGCGATGGTCTTGACTTCAATCAGGCCAGCTTCCTGCAAGCGCAGGTAGATCTTGGAGGCCAGATCGCGGTTCTCGTCCGAATGCGTCGAATAGTAATGATCGAAGCCAATGTTGAAACCGGCAAAGTCGCGCGTGTGTTCGTCCCACACCCGTCCGATCAGTGTTTCCGGCGTGATGCCTTCCTTTTCCGCACGCAGCATGATCGCGGTGCCGTGGGTGTCGTCGGCGCACATGTAACGGCAGTCGTGGCCATGCATTTTCTGAAAACGCACCCAGATATCGGTCTGGATGTATTCAACCAGATGGCCAAGGTGGATGCTGCCGTTGGCGTAGGGCAGGGCGGAGGTGACGAGGATTTGGCGGGACATGGAA
>JAAFGW010000011.1 GCA_010365175.1 Sulfuriferula multivorans
TCAAGCGTCTTGCCCTTGACCCATTCGGTCACCAGCGAGGACGAGGCAATTGCCGAGCCGCAGCCATACGTTTTGAATTTTGCATCTTCAATGAGGCCATCGGCGCCCACCTTGATTTGCAATTTCATCACGTCGCCGCAGGCAGGTGCGCCCACCATACCGGTACCTACGCCGTCATCGTCCTTGGTGAACGAACCAACGTTGCGGGGGTTTTCGTAATGGTCGAGTACTTTTTCGCTATAGGACATATTCGTTCTCCTTAACTTCTAAATTAATGCGCAGCCCACTGCACGGTGTTCAGATCGACGCCTTCCTTGAACATTTCCCACAGCGGGGAAAGCTCGCGAAGTTTGCCAATTTTTTCGTGCAGCAATTTAATGGCGTAATCGACTTCAGCTTCGGTCGTGAAACGACCGATCGAGAAGCGGATCGAGCTATGCGCCAGTTCGTCGCTCCGACCGAGTGAACGCAAGACGTAAGAGGGTTCCAGGCTGGCAGAAGTACAGGCGGAGCCTGACGAAACTGCCAGATCCTTGATTGCCATTACCAGCGATTCGCCTTCGACAAAGTTGAAGCTGACGTTAAGGTTGTGCGGAACACGTTGTTCCATATCACCGTTCAGATGCACTTCTTCAATGTCCTTGAATCCTTCATAGAGGCGGTCACGCAACATGCGGATGCGCTCATTCTCAGTTGCCATTTCTTCCCGTGCAATACGGAATGCTTCACCCATGCCCACAATCTGGTGCGTGGCCAGCGTTCCAGAACGCATACCGCGCTCGTGACCCCCACCATGCATTTGCGCTTCCAGCCGAATGCGCGGCTTGCGACGTACATAAAGCGCGCCAATGCCTTTAGGGCCATAGGTCTTGTGTGCCGAAAACGACATCAGGTCAACCGGCAACTTGGAGAGGTCAATCGGCATTTTGCCGGTGGCCTGAGCTGCGTCAACATGGAAAATGATGCCTTTTTCACGACAAATATTGCCAATCGCTTCGATATCCTGAATCACGCCGATTTCGTTATTAACCAACATGACCGAAGCCAGGACGGTGTCGGGACGGATCGCTGCGCGAAACACGTCCAGATCAATCAGGCCGTCTTCCTTGACGTTGATATAAGTCGCCTCAAAACCCTGACGCTCCATCTCGCGGACAGTATCAAGCACGGCCTTATGTTCGGTGCGCACGGTGATGATGTGCTTGCCTTTGGTGCCCGAGTAGAAGTTGCCTGCGCCCTTGATGGCGAGGTTGTTCGATTCGGTAGCACCCGAAGTGAACACGATTTCCTTGGAATTGGCACCCACCAGCAAAGCGACTTGCTCACGCGCCTCTTCAACTGCCTTTTCAGCGGTCCAGCCAAAGGGGTGCGAGCGCGATGCCGGATTCCCGAAGTCTTCCGTCAAGTAAGGAATCATCTTTGCAGCAACGCGGGGATCAACCGGGGTGGTAGCGGAATAATCGAAATACAGTGTTTTCATCTTTGTACCTTAATTGATTCGTTCAAGCAGTCAGCGTCATCTTCGATGTACGGCGGTCCTGCATCACTTTTTCCTTGCATTCGTCCTGCTTGGCCACCAACGAAGCGAGCGTCACATTTTCCAGATAATCGTATATATGGTTGTTTAACCCCACCCACAAGTCATGGGTCAAACAACGGTGCTCGTCACGGCAGTTTTCTTTGCCGCCGCACTGGGTGGCGTCGATCGGCTCGTCTACAGCGCGGATGATGTCAGCCACGCTGACCTCGGCAAGTGTTCGGGCCAGGTAATAGCCGCCACCAGGACCGCGCACGCTTTCAACCAGCTCATGACGACGCAGGCGGCTGAACAGTTGCTCCAGATACGACAGGGAGATGTCCTGACGCTCGCTGATGCCCGCCAATGTCACCGGACTTTTGCCGCCGCGCAGCGCCAGATCCAGCATGGCTGTGACTGCGAAACGTCCTTTTGTGGTCAATCTCATGACATGTTCTCCTGAAATTTCGCCCGAACTGTAAAATTCCCGAGCAATTTGGTCAACTATTACTTACCCGAGCAATTTAGTCAACTATTTTGTTCAAATAGTTCGGGTCAAAATCATCCGGTTTATCCTGACCTACAGGCACTTCAACACCCAGTTTCTGCAACTGAACCATGATCATTTCGAGACGGTGATCGATGTGGGCGGAATGGTCCACCAGGCCATGAATCGCCTTCACCACCGGGTCGTTCATGTCGGCCGATATGGCATAGGCCGAGAACCCAAGCTTTTCCGCCTGCTGGTTACGCAGCTTCTCAGCGGCGCTGTCGATAATGCGCGCCGGGATCCCTACAGCCGTTGCATCATCGGGTACGTCTTTCACCACCACCGCGTTGGAGCCGACCCGGGCGTTGGCACCTATGGTGATCGGGCCGAGAATTTTGGCACCCGCTCCGACCACCACACCACGCATCAAGGTGGGATGGCGCTTGCCCTTGTTCCATGAGGTGCCACCGAGCGTGACGCCGTGATAAAGCGTGCAGTCGTCGCCTATTTCGGCCGTTTCGCCCACCACTACGCCCATGCCGTGATCGATAAACACGCGGCGTCCGATGGTGGCGCCTGGGTGGATCTCGATTCCGGTCAGCCAGCGCCCGATATGCGAGACAAAGCGCGCTAGCCATTTCAACTCCCAATGCCACAGTTTGTGTGACAGACGGTGGATGACCATGGCGTGAAAGCCCGGATACGTGGTGACCACTTCAAACGTCGAGCGCGCCGCGGGATCACGGTCGAACACGACGGCAATGTCCTCCTTGAGTTGGCTGAGCAGGTTCATGCGTTCAGGATGCTATTTCCGAGTAATTTAGTCAACTATTGTGGTGTTCAGTTCCGCGTCTTGGCGGCGAGCCGTTTGGCTGTTTGTGCGGCGGTCAATATTCCACGCAGGATATTCACTTCCTCCTGCGCCAAGCGCGTACGGGCAAACAGCCAGCGCAGCTTCAACATCAACTTGCCGGGTGAGCCCTGGTTGAGAAATTCCAGTTCAGCGAGGGTGGTTTCCAGGTGAGCGTAAAAGCGCTCGACGTCATCCAGCTTGGCCGCATCAATTTCGGGAGTGGGCCAGGAGGGATGTTGTAGCCAATTCTGGCGAATTTCATAGCTCAACACCTGAACTGCCGCTGCCAGATTAAGTGAACTGTATTCCGGGTTGGCCGCAATCGTCACCAGGCCCTGACACAAACTCAGCTCCTCGTTCGACAAGCCGCTGGTTTCGTTGCCAAACACCAGGGCTACCGGGCCCACTTGCGCCTCGGTCAGCAACCGGACCGCCGACTCGGGCGGTGTCAGCACCTCGGTCACAATATCGCGTCGGCGTGCCGACACACCGAGCGCCAGCGTGGTGCCGGCAAGCGCTTCGTCCAGCGTATTGCACACATGGGCCTGCGCCAGCAGGTCACCTGCACTTGCCGCCATAGCCTCGGCCTGGCTATTCGGGAAAAGATAAGGCTGAACGAGATAAAGCTGCGACAGCCCCATCGTCTTCAACGCCCGCGCTGCTGCGCCGATATTGCCGGGATGACTGGTACGCGCCAGCACAATTCGAATATTGGAAAGAAGTTTCGGGTCTGGTTGTGTCATACATCAAGTAAAATGGTGAATCGTTCTTTGAATCTATAGCCAGACATCATGCATCCCATGCTCAATACGGCGGTGAAAGCCGCGCGCAAAGCCGGGGCGATCATCAATCGCGCCTCACTCGATCTCGACCAACTCACCGTACGCAGCAAGCAGGATCGTGATTATGTAACCGAGGTTGATCAAATGGCCGAGCGCGCCATCATCGAAACCCTGCTCGACGCCTACCCGAACCACGGGATTTTAGCAGAGGAGTCTGGCCAGACCATCGCCAAAAACAACGAAGACTACCAGTGGATCATCGACCCGCTCGACGGCACCACCAACTTCCTGCACGGCCTGCAGCAATATTCGGTTTCCATCGCGCTCAAGCAAAAGGGCCAGATTACCCAAGCCGTGGTGTTTGACCCCGCGCGCAACGAACTTTTTACCGCCAGCCGCGGACGCGGCGCCATGCTCAACGACCGCCGCATTCGCGCCAGCAAGCGCAGCAAACTGGCCGAATGTCTGATCGGCACCGGATTCCCCTACACCGACTTCAGCTTTTCCGAAGCCTATATCAACATGTTTCGCGATATGATGCGTGCCACCTCGGGCCTGCGTCGTCCCGGCTCGGCCGCGCTCGACCTCGCCTACGTAGCCTGCGGTCGCTATGACGGCTTCTGGGAAATGCATCTGAAGCCTTGGGATCTCGCTGCCGGCAGCCTGATCGCGCAGGAATCCGGTGCATTGGTCGGCAACTTCATGGGCGATGAAGGTTTTCTGGAATCCGGCAACATCGTCGCCGCCACCCCTAAGATTTTTGCACAAATGCTGCAAATCCTCGCGCCGCACCTCCCCCCCGAACTGAAAGCGTAAACACCCCGCCAGCCCGTCCATGTCCATTGCCAAGGCGCCTACCACTGCCCACACGCCGATGATGCAGCAGTACCTCGGCATCAAGGCGCAGCATCCTGACATGCTGCTGTTCTACCGCATGGGCGACTTTTACGAGCTGTTTTTCGACGACGCCGAAAAAGCGGCACGGCTGCTCAACATCACGCTCACCTCGCGCGGCACATCCGCCGGTTCGCCGATCAAGATGGCCGGCATCCCCTACCACAGTGCCGAGCAATATTTGGCACGCCTGCTGAAGCTGGGCGAATCGGTAGCCATTGCAGAACAGGTGGGCGACCCGGCCACCAGCAAAGGCCCGGTTGACCGGCAAGTGATGCGCATCATTACACCGGGCACACTGACCGATTCGGGCCTGCTGGATGAAACGCGCGACACCCTGATTCTGGCAATAGCCCCCAGCCCCGGATCAATTGGCGTGGCCTGGCTCAATCTGGCCGCAGGTCGATTCCAGGTCAGTGAAGTCGAGTTGCCCGCCCTGCCCGCTCTGTTGGCACGCGTACGCCCGGCGGAAATTCTGGCGCCGGATGATTTCAAGCTGGTCGGTGCAACGTGCGCAGTGCGCCGTCTGGCGCCGTGGCAGTTCGACGCGAGCGGCGCGCAAACCAGGCTGTCGCAGCAATTCGGCAGCCGTGACCTGTCTGGCTTTGGCGTGGCCAATCTGCCTCAGGCCATTGCCGCCGCAGGCGCGCTGCTTGATTACATCCAGACCACGCAACGCACGGCGCTGCCGCATATTCAGTCCATACAGGCCGAGCGTGACAGCGATTTTGTGCAGCTCGACGCCGCCACCCGGCGTAATCTGGAACTCACCGAAACCCTGCGTGGCGAAGCCGCGCCGACCTTGCTGTCGGTGCTCGACACCACCGCCACCGGCATGGGTACACGCCTGTTGCGCCATTGGCTGCATCACCCGCTACGCGATCGCGTGGTGCTCACCCAGCGACGTGACGCCATCGGCGTGTTGGCCGAGGCGCCTGATACCACGCGTGCACTCACTCAGCTCCTCAAAAGCTGCGCCGACGTGGAACGCATCAGCGGACGCATCGCGCTCAAGAGTGCGCGCCCACGCGACCTCTCCGGTCTGCGCGACACCCTGGCGCAATTGCCCGCACTGGCTGCTGCGCTGCCTGATGATCACGCCCGATGGTCAGCGCTGGGGGCATCCCTCGCCGCCCGCCCTGATCTGCATGAACTGCTGGCCCGTGCCATCCAGCCCGAACCCGCCAGCGTGCTGCGTGAAGGCGGCGTGATTGCCGATGGCCATGACGCCGATCTCGACGAACTGCGCGCGCTGACACGCGATGCTGGCGCCTTCCTGCTGGAACTGGAAACGCGTGAACGCACCCGCTCGGGCATCAACACGCTGAAAGTTGAATACAACAAGGTGCATGGCTTTTATATTGAAGTCAGCCGAGCACACTCGGAGAAAGTCCCCGACGATTACCGCCGCCGGCAGACGCTGAAAAACGCCGAGCGCTACATCACCCCCGAACTCAAGGCCTTCGAAGACAAAGCGTTGTCGGCGCAGGATCGTGCACTGGCACGCGAGAAAGCGCTGTTCGACGCGCTGTTGGAGACGCTGACGCCGCATGTACCCGCGTTGCTAGAGCTGGCCGCCGCGCTGGCTGAAACCGACGTGCTGGCGAGCCAGGCCGAGCGTGTGCGCACGCTCAAACTCAATGCGGCTGACTACAGCGACGAACCCGGCATCGTGATTCGCGGCGGTCGCCATCCGGTGGTCGAAGCGCAGGTCGCGCATTTCATTTCGAACGACGTCACGCTCAACCGCAGCCGCCAGATGCTGCTGATTACCGGTCCCAACATGGGCGGTAAATCAACTTACATGCGACAGGTTGCACTGATCACGCTGCTGGCCTGTTGCGGATTGTGGGTGCCCGCCCGCTCGGCAAAAATTGGCGAAATCGATCAGATATTCACCCGCATCGGTGCTTCGGATGATCTGGCGGGTGGCCGCTCGACCTTCATGGTCGAAATGACCGAAACCGCCCACATTCTGCATAACGCCAGCGCCAATAGTCTGGTTTTGCTGGACGAAATCGGACGCGGCACCTCGACGTTCGATGGCCTCGCCCTGGCCTGGGCGGTGGCACGCCATCTGGTCAGCGCCACGCGCGCGTTCACCCTGTTTGCCACGCATTATTTTGAATTGACCCAGCTCGCCAACGAATACAAGCAGCTCGCCAACGTCCATCTCGACGCCAAGGAGCATGGTGCCGACCTGGTGTTTTTGCATGCAGTGGAAGATGGCCCGGCCTCGCAAAGCTACGGCATTCAGGTCGCACGCCTGGCCGGCGTGCCCAGTCCCGTCATACTCACCGCGCGTCGATATTTACGCGAGCTGGAGAATGCACAACTGCACCCCGGCCCGCAAGGTGACCTCTTCGTCGCCCACATCCCCAAGGACGCCCCGCCCCCGCATCCCGCGCTCGATCAGCTGCGCGAGCTCGATCCCGACACCCTCACCCCAAAGGCGGCTCTCGACATGCTCTATGCCTTGAAGGCGCTGACCCATTCGGCGCCATGAAGACGCTTCACCGCAACACGAGCGAACTCGAACTGGATTTCAATGCCGCCTTGAAACTGGCCAGCGTCATCGCCCAGCAGCAATTGGGCGACGACACCATGTTGTTGAGTTGGCATGACCGCGAACGCAATCTGGAATCCCCTGCAGGGGTGAGCGAATGCCATGTCGGCTGCGCGACCAAGGGATCGTGGGATTACGCGCTGAATCGGGGCGCGCGGCTGGTGGTGGAGTTTGATACTGGCCGTTTCTTCTTCTGTTTTCTCTAGCAGCGCAACCCACCCGCGCTGCGAAATCGCTCAAGGGCGTCAAGCGCATATTGCCGCCGTTAGATCACCCACTACACGGCCATTAAATCCCGGCAAACCATTCATACCCGCGGTCTTCCCAATAACCACCCTTGCCGCCGGCAATATCGGCAAAGCTGTCTACCAATTTGATTTCCATTACATATTTGGCCATTTTGTAGCCGAGCTGGCGTTCGACCCGCAACCGGATGGGGGCGCCATTCTTGATCGGCAATGGCGCGTCATTCAGCGCATAGGCGAGCAAGGTTTGCGGATGGTTAGCCTCGTCCAGATCAATGCTCTCGTAATAATAAGTCGTGCCCCGTGCATCCATCGGATCAGCACAATAAAACACGGCATAGCGGGCATTGGCTTGGGGCTGGGCACGGGCGAGCAGTTGGCTCAGCTGCACGCCCTGCCATTTACCAATGGCACTCCAGCCTTCGACACAATCATGACGGGTGATCTGGCTGCGGCTCGGCAGCGCCTTCAACTCAGCCAGCGAATACATCGCAGGATGCTCAACCAGTCCGCTGATCTTGAGCCGGTAATCCATGAACCCATCGGCGGCGAGCGCCTGATAGACGGGATTGTTGGGGTTGGAGGTGCCATTGCTGCGAAACTCAGGTGAGATATCTGCTGGGCTGAATTCCTGGGCCATTGCACTGCGCGGCACAATCAATTTTTGCGCCGCCTGTGTCAGCTTTTCGGCGCTCGACAGCACTTGTGGAAACCATTCGGTTTGCGACAGGCGGTCGCACCCTGCCAATAACAGGCTGCCGCTGGTCGCCAGAATTCGGCCTAAAAACCGCCGCCGTCCGGATTCAATTTTTACCATGATCAATCTCCTGGGCGGGAACCCGATAACGACCGGTAATCATGGAACGCAGGTTGTTCCATAAACCAGAAATAATCACTTCGAATACATGGATGAAAACAAAAGCGACCAATGCCCAGGCGGCGATAAAGTGAACTGTTCGTGCTGACTGACGGCCACCAAAAATATCGATCCAGCCGGGAAGCAGCGCATTCAGGCCCGGCGACATAGCAAGTCCCGCCACAATAACGAGTGGGAATAATCCCAATATCACGCTTAGATACGCCAGCTTTTGCAGGATATTGTAGCGCTTGGCTTCGTCGCCACGCGGATGGCGAAAACGCACATGGTCCTTGATCGACTGCCCGAGGCTGCGCCAGTCACGGCGGGTGGGGGTCAGATCGCGTGTCAAATGGCGACTGGCCAACGCATACAGCAGATATGCCACGCCGTTGATGACCAGTAGCCAGGCAAAGAAGAAGTGCCAACGCCGTCCCATCGACAGCCATTGCGCGCCCGGCACGGTGATCCAGGCGGGAAAGCCGCGTGCACTCGGGAGCCCATTGGCATCGGCCGACACCCCCAATACGCCGGTGGTGTCAAACGTATGACCAAAGATTTGGGTGACGCCGACAAGCTGCCCTTGCGTATCCCGCAACGCGCCCATTTGCAGCAGTGGAGCTTGGCCGTTATACGAGGACTTGCCCCAGTTGAGCGCGGGGTGCGCGTTGAATATTTGCAGACCGCTCATGAGCAGCAGAATGAAGGCGATCACATTGATCCAGTGCATCACCCGTATCGCCAGCGTGTGGCGCTGATAAAGCATGTTGCGGGTGGACCCGGTCGAATTTGATTGGGACATGCTGCCTCCTCTACAAGTCGAACTTTGCTAACGGGCCGCTACGCTTCGGTCAGACTGAATGCCGACTATACAAAAAACCCCGATCCTTAGCCGCCCCGCCGCCGCCACAGGTAGCGGTACACAAACCCAGGATAGGCAAACACAATAAACAGCGAAGCGTTGACCGCGTAGAACTCCCAATTCTGTCCATGGATATCACCTGTTTTGCTCTCCAACAGCAAAGCAATGCCACCGACCACAAAATACATGATGACCAGTTCAAGCAAGCGCCAAGCGACGTTCTTGATGCCGGACTTGGGTTTGACGATGAAGAAAATGCGTTCGAAGAGGAACGGCAGGTTAGCAGCGATGAACGCCAGAATCAGCAACAGGGTGGTGGAGAAATTCACGGTAATTCCGAAAAACGATTCATGCGGGAGCTGACTGGCTCCAGCATGACTTGGTTCAATAGGGCCTGGCTTGATGCAGCTTGATTAACAAGCCAGGTTCAAAAGGAGGCGTCGATGGCGTGCATGCACACGGCCATCAGCGGCTGCGGCACAATGCCGAGCGCCAGAATGGCCAGCCCGTTGGCCGACATGATAATACGGGCATCGGGGCTGTTGGTGATCGGTGTGGTGTCATGCGGGGTATCGAAATACATCAGCTTGACGATACGCAGGTAGTAGAACGCACCCACCAGCGAGAACAGCACGGCTGCGATGGCCAACCAGACATAACCGATTTCAACAACAGCCTGCAGCACGGCAAGTTTAGCGTAGAAGCCCACAGTCGGCGGCACGCCGGCCATCGAGAACATCAGCAGCAACATCAAAAAAGCCAGCCACGGGCTACGCTGGTTCAGGCCTTTGAAGTCGTCCAGTTTGTCGGCTTCGAACCCGGCACGCGACAGCAGCAGGATCATGCCGAAACTGCCCAGGCTCATCAGCGCATATACCAGCACGTAGAACATCGCACTGCCGTAGCCATTTTGCGAACCCGCCAGAATCCCGAGCAGCATGAAGCCCATATGCGAAATGGTGGAGTACGCGAGCATGCGCTTCAGATTGGTTTGCGCAATGGCAGCGATATTGCCGACCGCCATCGACAGCACCGCAAGAATCACCAGCATGTCGCGCCATTCAATCACCTGTGATTCCAGCCCCTGCCCGAGAATGCGCACAACAAAGGCGAACGCAGCAATCTTGGGGGCGGAGCCAATGAACAGCGTCACGGCGGTGGGTGCGCCGTGATAGACGTCGGGTACCCACATGTGGAACGGCACGGCACCCAGCTTGAACGCGAGACCGGCAACGATGAAAACGACGCCGAACACCAGCGGGATGCGCATGTCGGTGCCGTCCTGCAGGGCTATGGCCATGTCGCCCAGCGCAAGCGAGCCGGTGACGCCGTACACCATCGACATGCCGTAAAGCAGCATGCCCGAGGCCAGCGCGCCGAGCACAAAGTATTTCATCGCCGCTTCGGTTGCCACGCTGGAGTCGCGCTGCAGCGCGACCATCGCATACAGCGACAGCGACAACAATTCGAGACCGAGATACAGCGTGAGGAAATGGCTGGCCGACACCATCACCATCATGCCCAGCAAGGCAAACAGCGCGAGCACGAAAAACTCGCCTTTATACAGTCCACGTTCGCGCAGATAGTCGCGCGAATACACCAGTACCACCGCGACGGTCAGGTACAAAAACAGCTTCAACACGTCCGACAGCGGGTCGTCGATAAAGAGCCCGCCGAGTGTCAGCACGGGCATGCTGGATAAATCACGCGCAGTCAGGAACGCCGCGCCGGCAAGGGTCAACAACGACAACACATAGGAAAGATAACGTTTGCTGTCATCGACAGCAGCGTCGATGATTAAAATCAGCGAGACCATGACCAGCACGAAGATCTCAGGTAAAGCGGGGGCAAATTGGGCCAGGTTCATTGACAGAGTGCTCATGGGCGGTCGCTCACGGTAATTTGCTTTGGGCGACGTGCGCCAACAGGTCGACCACGGAAACATGCATCACGTCGGTGAACGGCTTGGGATACAGGCCCATGGCCAGCACGCAAATGGCAAGCGCACCCAGCAGCAGGATCTCGCGCGGATCGACGTCGCGCATGTCTTCGACCTTCGGGTTGGTGATCGAGCCGAATACCACGCGTTTGTACATCCACAGGGTGTACGCCGCGCCGAAGATCAGGGTGGTGGCGGCGACAAAGGCGAACCAGAAATTGACCTGGGTGGCGGCCATGATGACCATGAACTCGCCAACGAAACCACTGGTAGCCGGCAATCCTGCATTGGCCATGGCGAACAGCATGAAGAAGGCCGCGAACAACGGCATCTTGTTGACCAGGCCGCCGTAATCCTTGATCTGGCGCGAATGCAGGCGGTCGTACATCACACCGATACACAGGAACAGCGCGGCTGAAACAAAACCGTGCGAAATCATCTGCACCAGCCCGCCTTCAACACCGAGCGGGCTGAACATGAAAATGCCCAGGGTGACAAAACCCATGTGGGCAATCGACGAATAGGCGATGAGCTTCTTCATGTCGGACTGTGCCAACGCGACCAGTCCGATGTAGGCCACCGCAATCAGCGACAGCATGATGACGAACCAGGCGAACTCGTGGCTGGCATCCGGCAATATCGGCAGGATAAAGCGCAGGAAACCGTAGGCACCCACCTTGAGCGTGATCGCCGCCAGCACCACCGAACCGCCGGTGGGCGCCTCGACGTGGGCATCGGGCAACCAGGTGTGTACCGGCCACATCGGCACCTTGACGCCGAATGCCAGCAGGAAGGCGAAGAACATCAGTGTCTGCGCTGTCATCCCGAGCGTCGTGGCGTGCCAGGTCTGGATGTCGAAGCTGCCGCCTGACTGGAAGTAGAGATAGATCATCGACACCAGCATCAGCAGCGAGCCGAGCAAGGTATAGAGGAAGAACTTGAACGCGGCATAGACGCGATTCGGTCCACCCCACACGCCGACAATCAGGTACAGCGGGATCAGCATGCCTTCGAAGAAGACATAGAACAGGATGCCGTCGAGCGAGGCGAACACGCCGTTGATGAGCCCGGACATGATCAGGAAGGCCGCCATGTATTGCGCGACCTTGTCCTGGATCACCTTCCAGCCTGCGATCACGACCAACACGGTGATGAAGCTGTTGAGCAGGATCAGCGGCATCGAGATACCGTCAACACCGAGATGGTAGTGGATGTTGAAGGCCGGAATCCATGACGCCTTCTCCACAAACTGCATGGCCGAGGTCGAGGTATCAAAGCCTGTGAAGAGCGGAACTGCCACGATCAAGCCAAGCAGCGCACCGGCCAGTGCAACCCAGCGTGCGAGCGCAGCATTGCGGTCGGACCCGGTGGCAAGTACGGCCACCCCGGCCAGAATCGGGACCCAGATGACGAGAGAGAGAATCGACTGTCCGAACATGGAGTGGGTTTAGTTAAGTCGCGCGAACCAGGTCACCAGGGCAAACACCCCGATCAGCATGGCAAACGCATAGTGGTAGATGTAGCCGGACTGGAATGCGCGCACCAGCCGGGACAAGCGTTCGATCAGGTGCGCCGAACCATTGATGATGATGCCGTCGATCACGGCCTGGTCGCCGCGCCGCCACAGGCTACCGCCGAGCAGGCGCGCGCCCTTGGCAAACACGGCCATGTAGAACTCGTCAAACCAGTATTTGTTAACCAGCATGCTGTGGATGAAGCTGAAACGCTTCTGAAGCGCCGCCGGGATATCAGGGCGCTTGAGGTAGAAGAACGCCGACAAGCCAACCCCTGCCGCTGCCAGCCAGAAGGGTATTGTCACCAATGCATGCATGCCCATCGCAACGGCACCATGAAACTCCTGATTGAGTTCATGCATCACGGGATGGCGGTCTGCGACATAAATGGCGTTACCAAAGAAATCACCAAACAGCATCGGTTCGATGGTCATATAGCCGATCGCCAGTGACGGCAAGGCCAGTGCGAGCAAGGGTCCGGTCACGACCCAAGGCGTTTCGTGGGGTTTCTCCCCATGATGGCCGTGGTCGTCATGGCCATGTACATGCGGCGCGTTCTGGAACCGCTCCTTGCCATGGAAGACCAGGAAATACATGCGGAATGAATAGAAGGCCGTGACGAACACCCCAATCAGCACCGCCCAGTAGGCGAAGTCAGCGACCGGCAGATGGGACAACTTGACCGCCTCGATAATGCTTTCCTTGGAATAAAAACCCGACAAAAAAGGCGTGCCGATCAATGCCAGCGAACCGATCAACGAGGTAATCCAGGTGATTGGCATGTATTTCTTCAGGCCGCCCATGTAGCGGATGTCTTGATTGTGATGCACGGCGATGATGACCGAGCCCGCCGCCAGAAACAGCAGCGCCTTGAAGAACGCATGCGTCATCAAGTGGAACACCGCAACCGAATAGGCCGATGCGCCGAGTGCAACCGTCATGTAGCCCAACTGGGACAACGTGGAATACGCTACCACCCGCTTGATGTCGTTTTGCACCATGCCGAGAAAACCCATGAACAGTGCGGTAATCGCGCCGATCACCATAATGAAGCTCAGCGCCACATCGGACAGTTCAAACAGCGGTGACATCCGCGCGACCATGAAGATGCCGGCTGTCACCATCGTGGCAGCGTGGATCAGGGCAGAGATCGGCGTCGGACCTTCCATCGAATCGGGCAGCCAGACGTGCAACGGGAACTGCGCTGACTTGCCCATCGCACCGATAAACAGCAGGATGCCGATCACGGTCATCAGCATCCACGGGGTATCGGGAAACAAGGTGATGGTTTCGCGCGCCAGCGACGGTGCCTTGGCAAACACGGTGGCGTAATCAAGCGAGCCGAAATGGGCCAGCACCAGACCGATACCCAGAATAAAACCAAAATCGCCCACCCGGTTGACCAGGAAGGCCTTGAGGTTGGCGTAGATCGCGGTCTCTTTGGTGTGCCAGAAGCCGATCAGCAGGTACGACACCAGGCCTACGGCTTCCCAGCCAAAGAACAGCTGCAGGAAGTTGTTGCTCATCACCAGCATCAGCATCGCGAAGGTGAACAGCGAGATGTAGCTGAAAAAGCGCTGGTAACCCGGGTCTTCACGCATGTAGCCAATGGTGTAGATGTGCACCATCAGCGAAACGAAGGTGACCACCAGCATCATCATGGTGGTCAACGAATCGATCAGGAAACCCACCTCCAGACGCAGATCGCCCAGCACCATCCAAGTGTAAACCGAACCGTTGTAGGTGTGGCCCGCAAGTACATCCTGAAACACCAGCACCGAAGCAATCAACGACACGGCCACGCCGGCGATGGTGACGACATGCGCGCCGGTGCGGCCGATGAGTTTGCCGAACAGACCTGCGACGAGCGCGCCGAAAAGCGGCGCCAGCGGAACGATCAGATAAAGCGTCTGCATGTCCATCCGCATCAGCCTTTCAGGTGGTCGAGGTCATCGACATTGATCGTGCGCATATTGCGGAACAGCACCACCAGGATCGCCAGGCCAATGGCGGACTCGGCTGCAGCGACGGTGAGGATGAAGAAGACGAAGATCTGACCGTGGATGTCGCCGAGATAATGTGAAAACGCGATGAAGTTCATGTTTACAGCCAGCAGCATCAACTCGATTGCCATCAACAGGATGATCACGTTCTTGCGATTGAGGAAGATGCCCAGCACGCTGATGGCGAACAGAATCCCACCCAGCACCAGGTAATGCGATAAGGAAATCATGCGCCCGTCTCCCCTGCTTCCGGCTTGTGTTCGGTTTGTTTCTTCACGGCCTGCATTTTCACGATCCGCAAACGGTCGTTGCGCTTGACCTTCACCTGTTCGGCCGGGTCGATGTACTTGCTGTCCTTCCGCCGGCGCAGCGTGAGTGCGATCGCGGCCACAATGGCTACCAGCAGGATCACTGCGGCCAGCTCAAACGCATAGACATAGTCGGTATATAGCAGACGTCCGAGTTCTTTGGTGTTGCTGTAACCCGCAGGATGGGGCACCGGCGTGGACATCACCGCCAGGCCAAAATGGCGACTGCCCAGAATCAGCGCCATCTCGATCATCAACAGGACCGAGACAAAACCAGCCAAGGGTAAATAATCCCAGAACCCTTCGCGCAACTTGTCCAGGTTGATGTCGAGCATCATCACCACAAACAGGAACAGCACCATCACCGCGCCAACATAAACCAGCACCAGGGTAATGGCGAGAAATTCCGCTTCCAGCATCATCCACAGCCCGGCTGCCGTAAAAAATGCCAATACCAGAAACAGTGCAGCATGTACCGGGTTACGTGCGGTGATGACGCGCAGCCCGGCAAACACCAGGATGGCGGCGAAGAAATAGAAGATCGCAGTCATGTAAGTCATGTCGGTTGTTTAACGGTACTTGGCGTCGGCAGCGCGATCTTTCGCGATTTGTTCTTCGTACTGATCGCCGATGGCGAGCAACATGGACTTGGTGTAATACAGATCACCCCGTTTTTCTCCGTGGTATTCCAGGATGCGGGTCTCGACGATGGAATCCACCGGGCAGGATTCTTCGCAGAAGCCGCAGAAGATGCACTTGGTGAGGTCGATGTCATAACGCGTGGTACGGCGTGTGCCATCCTCGCGTTTTTCCGAGTCGATGGTGATGGCCAATGCCGGGCACACGGCTTCGCACAGCTTGCAGCCGATGCAGCGCTCTTCACCGTTTGGATAGCGGCGCAGCGCATGCAAGCCCCTGAAACGCGGCGACTGCGGCGTTTTTTCTTCGGGGAACTGAATGGTGATCTTGCGCGCGAACAGGTGCCTACCCGTGAGCATCATGCCGCGCAGGAGTTCAATTAAAAGCAGGCTACCGAAAAAATGTGTGATCCGTTTCATGGCGCGCTCAATGGAAGAGATAACCATACGGCGTCTGCATCATGCCGCCAACCACGACGATCCAGACGATGGTGATGGGAATGAACACTTTCCAGCCAAGACGCATGATCTGATCATAGCGATAACGCGGGAAGGTGGCGCGAAACCACAGGAACAAAAACAGTACGAACATGACTTTCAGTGCCCACCAGATGAACCCATCCGGCAGAAATGAGAAAGGCGACAACCAACCACCCAGGAACATCAGCGTGGTAAGCGCGGCAATCAGAATCATATTGGCGTATTCGGCGAGGAAGAACACGGCGAACGCCATGCCGGAATATTCCACGTGGAAGCCGGCCACAATTTCCGACTCACCTTCAGACACGTCAAACGGCGCACGATTGGTTTCTGCTACGCCAGAGATCAGATACACAATGAACAAAGGAAACAAAGGCAAGAAATACCAGTGCAAGAACCCACCGGACTGACCCTGCACGATATCGATCAGGTTGAGCGACTGCGAGGCCATCAACACGCCGACCAGTGCAAACCCCATGGCGATTTCATACGACACGATTTGCGCAGCCGAGCGCATTGCGCCGAGGAATGCATATTTGGAGTTGGAGGCCCAACCGGCAATGATGACGCCATAGACCCCCATCGAGGTGATCGCCATCACGTACAACAGGCCCGCATCGATGTTGGCCAGGACCAAACTGTCGGTAAACGGAATGACCGCCCAAGCCGCCAGCGCGGGTGCGATGGCCAGAATGGGCCCGAGAATGAATAGCCCTTTACTGGCACCAGAGGGAATGATGATTTCCTTCATCATCAATTTCAACCCGTCGGCAATCGGCTGCAGCAGTCCCAGGTAACCCACGCGATTGGGGCCGATGCGCACCTGCATCCAGCCGATTATTTTTCTCTCCCAATACGTCAGATAGGCCACGCTCAGCATCAACGGCACCACCAGCGCCATGATCTTGACCAGCGTCCAGGCGACGGTTTGTATGGCGTTCCAATCCAAGACCATGCCTCCCATCAGACTGCCTCCGCTGTAATGGGGCCGAACATTGGTCCGAGGCTTGCGGTCAACGGATGGCCGCTCGGAATGCGCACGCAGTTCTCCGGCAAGAGATCATCGCGCTGCACTTTCAATGTCAGAGCCGAAGCGGTTTGACGCACCGAGACCCGGCCATTTTCCTGCAGACCCAGCTTCTCGATCAGTCGGCTGTGCATGCGCGCCACGGGCAACGCTGCGTCAAGCGTCATCTGGAGTGCGTGCGAGCGACGCACCACGGCATCGGTCTGGTAGATCGGCACTTCGGCAACCCGCTCCAGGCCATCAATTACCTGTGGCGGCAACACGCTTACGCCACTGATCTCGTTGGTGAGAAAAGCCTGGACCGACCCGGTGGGGGTTTCACCCAGCGCGTCACGCAATACATCTTTGGAATCGTTGTGATCGAAGCCAGCCAGGCCCAGCAGATTTCCAAGCACACGCAGCACTTTCCAGGCTGGGCGCGTTTCGCCGAGCGGTTTAACCACGGCGCTGAAACTCTGCACGCGGCCTTCGGTGTTGACGAAAGTGCCCGACGTCTCGGTCCAGGGCGCAATCGGCAACAGCACATCGGCGTAATCGAGCGACTTGCCTTTATAGGGAGACATCACCACCACAAACTCGGCGGCATTGATACTGTTCAACGCGCTGACGGGATCGTGGGTATCGAGTTCAGCCTCGACCCCCAGCAACAGATAAGCACGCAAGGGCTGGGACAGCATTTGCTGAGCGTTCAAACCCTTGATGGCGGGTTGACCCAGCGGACCGCAGCCCGGAATCGCACCGACCGCCACTGCGCCTACGCTGTTGGCGGCCTCTCCCAGAACACCAAAACTTGCACCGGCGAGACGCGCGACTTCCTGCGCAAGCATGTGAATTTGCGAGTACGTGGGGTGGTGCTGCGCCATGTTGCCCAGGAAGACCGCACGCGCTTCTCCACCTGAAGAACCTTGGCCTCCGCCGGCAATACTCTGAGCCATCTTGCGTGCGATATCGTCGACTATGCCACGAACGGCGACATCCGGAACCGGGAGCTCTTTCAGTTGAGCCAGTGCAACACATACACCCGCCAGCGTGGCTGCAAGCTGCGACGGCGCAACAATGCGTTTGGCATGGACCTTGCCTAGGAATTCATCATCGTGCGCGTTGATCAGATTGAGCTCGCCATACCAGCGCACTGATTCACGGATGCGATGCGCCATCAGAGGATGATCCTTGCGCAGGTTAGAGCCCACCACCAGCATGCGGTTAAGGCGTGACATATACGTCACCGGCATGCCCAGCCAGAAACCACCGTGCGCTTTACTGTCGAGCGAAAAATCAGATTGCCGCAAACGATGATCAACGTTACCGCACCCCATGCCGCGCATGATTTTTTGCAGCAGGAACAACTCTTCGGCTGGACGATAAGGGGTCGACAGCGCGCCAATCTGCTCAGCCGGGATCGCTTTCAATTTATCAGCAACGAACTCCAGCGCCGCCTGCCAGGTTACTTCGACCCACTGCCCTTCCTGCTTGATCATCGGCTGGGTCAGGCGCTCGGCCGTATTGAGGCCTTCGTATGAAAAGCGGTCGCGGTCGGCCAGCCAGCATTCGTTGACGTCTTCGTTCTCACGCGGCAATACGCGCATCACCTTGTTGTCCTTGACGTGGACTTCGAGGTTGGAACCCAGGCTGTCGTGCGGGCTGATTGAATGACGACGTGACAATTCCCAGGTGCGTGCCTTGTAGCGGAACGGCTTGCTGGTGAGCGCGCCAACCGGACACAGGTCGATGACATTGCCCGACAATTCAGATGCCACTTGGTTGGCCAGGAAAGGCATGATTTCAGTATGTTCGCCCCGCCCGGCCATGCCGAGCTCCATGACGCCGGCAATTTCCTGCCCAAAGCGAACGCAGCGGCTGCAGTGAATGCATCGCGTCATGTCGGTGGCAATCAACGGACCGAGGTTTTTCTCGACCACGACACGCTTGATTTCTTGATAGCGTGAAGACGAGCCCCCGTAGCCCACCGCCAGATCCTGCAACGTGCACTCGCCGCCCTGATCACAGATCGGGCAATCGAGCGGATGATTGATCAGCAGGAACTCCATCACGCTTTTTTGCGCACTGACCGCGTATTCGGAACGGGTGAACACCTTCATGCCGTCGGTCACCGGGGTGGCGCAGGCCGGTAGCGGCTTCGGCGCCTTTTCCACCTGCACCAGACACATGCGGCAGTTGGCGGCGATGGAGAGCTTCTTGTGATAGCAGAAATGCGGGATCGTGATGCCGACCTGATTCGCCGCATCCATGATGGTATCGCCGCTTTCAACCTGAAGCGCGCGTCCGTCGATTTCAATATTGAGCGTTGCCATGCTTAGTGCCCTGTTCCATCCATACAGCGCTTGTGTTCGATGTGATGCTCGAACTCATGGCCATAATGTTTGAGGAAGCTTTGTACCGGCATTGCTGCCGCGTCGCCCAGTGCGCAAATCGTGTGGCCCCCAATACGGCCAGCTACGCTATTGAGCAGTTCAATATCTTCCGGACGTCCTAGGCCGTGCTCGATGCGATGGATCACTCGATACATCCATCCGGTGCCCTCACGACACGGCGTACACTGACCACACGATTCTTCATAATAGAAATAGGACAGGCGCTCCAGCGCGCGCACCATGCACACGGTTTCGTCCATCACAATGACCGCACCCGATCCCAGCATGGAACCGGCCTTGGCAATGGAATCGAAGTCCATGGTGCAGTCCATCATGATATCGCCCGGCAATACTGGCGCGGATGAACCACCCGGGATGACCGCCTTCAGTTTGTGGCCTCTCCGTATGCCCCCTGCCATTTCAAGCAATTCGGAAAATGGCGTGCCCAGCGGCACTTCGTAGTTGCCTGGCTTGTTGACGTGGCCCGACACTGAAAACAGTTTGGGGCCGCCGTTGTTGGGCTTGCCCAATTCCAGGAACGCTTGGCCACCGTGCTGCATGATCCACGGCACGCTCGCCAGCGTTTCGGTATTGTTGATGGTGGTCGGCTTGCCATACAAACCAAAGCTCGCAGGGAACGGGGGTTTGAATCGTGGCTGGCCTTTCTTTCCTTCCAGAGATTCCAGCAGCGCGGTTTCTTCCCCGCAAATATAGGCACCATAGCCAAGGTGCGCATGTAACTGGAAGCAGAAATCGGTCCCGAACAGGTTGTCCCCGAGATACCCCGCCTCACGTGCTTCGCTCAACGCACGTTCAAAAATATCGTAGCAATCGAAGATTTCGCCGTGGATGTAGTTATACCCCACGCGTGCGCCCAGAACGTAGCCTGCAATGGCCATGCCTTCGATCAGCTGATGCGGGTTGTAGCGCAGGATATCGCGATCCTTGAACGTGCCCGGCTCACCTTCATCGCTGTTGCAAACGATGTACTTGTCACCCGGGAACGCGCGCGGCATGAAACTCCACTTGAGGCCGGTGGGGAAACCTGCGCCTCCACGCCCGCGCAGTGCGCTGGTCTTGAGTTCAGCGATAATCGTGTCGCCCGGCATTTGTTCGGTGATCACCCGGCGCAGCGCCTGATAGCCGCCATTGGCCACATAGGTTGCAAGCGATCCCGGATTATCGAGCGCCTGCGTCCAGCTGCAAACTTGAGAATTGGGCGTGAGCAAACTCATTTCAGACAGCCACTCATTTCAACGTCTCCAGCAGTTCGTCCACTTTCTCGGTGGTGAGGTGGGTGTGCATGACGTGATTGTTATGCAAACACATCGGCGCATCTCCACAGGCACCCATGCATTCGCCTTCTTTCAAGGTGAAGCGGCCATCCTCGGTGGTCTCGCCAAAACCGATCTCAAGTTTCTTTTTCAGATACTCGCCCAGTTCGCCCGCGCCCATCAGCATGCACGGCAGATTGGTACACAGCGTGATCTTGTGGCGGCCCGGACGTTGGGTGTCGTACATGTTGTAAAACGTGGCGACCTCATAGGCAGCAATCGCCGGCATCTCGAGATAATCTGCCACATACTCGATCAGCTCGGGTTTCAGCCAGCCACATTCAGTCTGCGCAATGCGCAGCGCGCCCATTACCGCAGACTGCTTTTGGTCTACAGGATACTTAGCCACTTCCACATCGATCAGCGCGAGGGATTCAGCACTTAGCCGCTGGCTGTCATTCAGATCAGGCTTGGCCATCAGCGGTCGATCTCCCCGAAAACAATATCTTGCGTGCCGATAATGGCCACCACGTCAGCGATCATGTGGCCTCGAGACATTTCGTCGAGCGCAGCCAGATGTGGGTAACCCGGTGCGCGAATCTTCAGGCGGTAGGGCTTGTTGGCACCGTCTGACACCAGGTAAATACCAAACTCGCCCTTGGGATGCTCCACTGAGGCGTACGCTTCACCTGCAGGCACATGCATGCCTTCGGTAAACAGCTTGAAGTGGTGGATCAGCTCTTCCATGTTCTGCTTCATGTCGATCCGCGAGGGCGGCGCGACCTTGTGGTTCTCGACAATCACCGGGCCGGGATTGTTACGCAGCCAGTCGACGCACTGCTTGATGATGCGGTTCGACTGACGGAATTCCTCGATGCGCACCAGATAACGGTCATAGCAGTCGCCATTGGTACCAACAGGGATGTCGAAATCCATGCGGTCATACACTTCATAGGGCTGCTTCTTGCGCAGATCCCACTCGACACCGGAGCCGCGCAGCATCGGACCCGTAAATCCCAATGCCAGCGCGCGTTCGGGTGACACCACACCGATACCCACAGTACGCTGTTTCCAGATACGGTTATCGGTCAGCAGGGTTTCGTATTCGTCAACATAGGTCGGAAAGCGCTGAGTGAAGTCATCAATGAAATCGAGCAGCGAACCCTGGCGGTTCGCGTTCATCGATTTCATGGTTGCCGCGCTGCGGGTATGCTGCGCCTGATATTGCGGCATGGTGTCCGGCAGGTCGCGGTACACGCCGCCCGGACGATAGTACGCAGCATGCAGGCGCGCACCTGAGACGGCTTCATAACAGTCCATCAGGTCCTCGCGCTCACGGAATGCATAGAGGAATACCGTCATCGCGCCCACATCCAGCGCGTGCGCGCCCAGCCACAAC
>JAAFGW010000304.1 GCA_010365175.1 Sulfuriferula multivorans
TCACCGATCCGGAGCGGGCCGAGGCGGCCATCAAGCAGGTGCTGAACGAAAAGAAGGTCACCGACTACGAGCTCACCGCGCACGCCAGTGACGGCAAGGAAACCGTGGTGTCCTACAATGCGGCCATCTTCTTCGACCGCGACGGGAAGCTGCAGGGCGTATTCGCCGCTGCACGCGACATCACCTAGCGCAGCTGGAATGGGTCGGAAGTGACGATTCATTTTTTTAGACAGCAGTCATTCCGGCACACTATCTCGGCTGCTATTTCTGGAAATCACCACGGTCCGCTCTGGCCGACGATCAGCCTGTCGAGGCCAACTGGGAAACAGTCTCTTGTTTGGACATTTCAACCGATCGCCACCCGCCAATAACGAACACTTTGCCGTGTCCATATTCTATTCGTTCGTCGAAACCTGTCGGCTGCCTGCCGCAGAGACATTTTCCTTGCAATGTTCGCTGTCGAACAGATGGGTCGATCCTATTTGTCTACGATAGGACCAACACTCAAGGATCAGCATGCTCGTCGATTTGGCAACTGTCCTTAATAATTTGTAACCTCACAGGAGAATCCGCATGCCTCTGATTAACTTGGTCATCGTCTTGATAGTGGTTGGCGTGCTGCTTTGGCTCGTTAACACCTACATCCCCATGGACCGAAAGATTAAAAACATCCTGAATGCTGTCGTCGTTATTGGTGTCGTTTTATGGTTACTACAGGTATTCGGCGTTATGGGTTCGCTGGGCAGCATCCGTATTGGTCGCTGATGGATATCCGGGGTTTGTTGCTGTCACCACCAGTCGTACGTGCGATGACATACCGTTCGTCAGGTCGGCAATATCATTAGCCGTTTCAGGACGGATGGTTTCAAGAGCCAGGGCTGGAACTTCCGGTGAGACGCACCACAAAGCCCACGCCTACAAGCCCGGTAGTTGGGGCCCCAAACAGGCTGACGTACTCATTGCGGGCGATGGCGACTGGCACAACCCGACACCCGGGAAGGCATCAACATGACTGCAACGAATGATCTGATGGCGCATTCCGGGTGTGGACAAAATCTGGATCGACATCGACCGCATCGTCGTCTGAGCGACCCGCTTGCGCAGTCGTTCGGCGATGAGAACCCATTTTTCTTGCGCAAAGCGCACATGCTCGATGACGTCGAGCAGCAGGACACGCTACGTCAGGACTGCATGTCGGGTTGGGTTCAAAACGATCCGAATTGCCGATTCGAATAATCCCATCTGAAAGGAACACAACATGAAGCATCAATTGCCGTCATCTGACACGAATGAGCCCACCGGCGAGGCCTATGAACGGGTGCTGGAAACCCTGTCGAAGAAAGCCCATCAAGGCGGTGCCTTCTTCCACGACTTGATGGATGACATTCGGGGCGACCTCCGGGCCTCGGGTAAGCTGGGCGAAGCGGAAATGGGCAAGCTCAAGAAATATGTCGAGCGTGATCTGGTTGATGCCGCGCAGTATAGAGACAAGACCGGCAAGGAATTTAAATACTGGCTGGGCTTTGACCTGGATTTGATCGAGAGTGCGCTGTGGGAAAACTTTACTGTCGCCGCTGACAAAACCACTGTTGAACTGGCGGAAATCAAGCTGCAGGCTGAAATCGCTGAATACCATACCGGTGAACTCACCGGTATGGAGGCGCTGCTGTGTGATCAATGCGGTGAAAAATTGCATTTTCACAAGCCGGGCCACATTCCGCCGTGCCCAAAATGCAACAGCATTCGCTTTCATCGACAGAGTCTCGAATGAAGCCGAATCACAATCAATGCACGGCCGCAACCCAGGCCCAATACAGCGCAATGATCGCTGATCACAGGTAGACCGAAATGAGTCGGACAGGCACGGCATTGCAGCGTTGGCGCATGCGCAGGTTGCTGCGGCGAAATCCGATACCTCACCATATCTGGCACAGTGTGACGCGACGCGCATGGCTGTTGCAGGGGCTCGACGCCGTGCAAATGGCGCACCTGCGCGAGATGACGACGTGGTTTCTTGAGCACAAATCCATTACGGGTGCCCAAGGTCTGGGCGTCACCCGGTCGATGCAAGTGACGGTGGCCGTCCAGGCCTGTTTGTTGATTCTGTACCTGGGCGTGGACTACTACGATGGCTGGGTCGAGATCATCCTGTATCCGGGTGCGTTTCGTCCCCAGCGCGTAGAGATGGATACCATCGGCCTGGTTCGCAACGAAGCGAGTGTATTGACCGGAGAGTCGTGGCTGCGCGGTCCGGTCGTCCTGTCATGGGATGACGTGAAGCGAGACAGCTTCAGTGCCCACCCCGGACATAACGTGGTGTTGCACGAATTTGCGCACAAGCTGGACGGCCTCAACGGGGTGACAAATGGCCAGCCGCCGCTACGCAGCAGCATGAGCCGCAAGCAATGGGCCGAGGCACTGGGCAG
>JAAFGW010000012.1 GCA_010365175.1 Sulfuriferula multivorans
TTGCCCCTTGAACCTTGCCCCTTGAACCTTGAACCTTGAACCTTGAACCTTGAACCTTGAACCTTGAACCTTGAACCTTGAACCTTGAACCTTGCCCCTTGAACCTTGAATGCATTTATGCACACATTAATAAAAATTATTGATACAGGATTGTCGATAAATTTTACACTTGGCTGGTGTGTTCTTATCTATATGATGTTTATATGTTTATTGAATACGAGGCTCACAGGTAGGTCTAATAAGTTACAAATAATGGCTTTCCTCCGCTTTTCGAGACGCAGGATTTGTCGGAATTTTTTACACTCCGGTGTCGCGAATAGTTTTTTTGTACTAGATTGGCCATCCCAAACTACCAAAGTTAATTAATTTGGTTAATAACTGACTGATTCTTAAAGAATATAAGTAAATGTTTCTGCAGGCTGGTACACCTGTTGCTACAGTAACCATGCCGCGAAGGGAATTACACGGTGAGAGGGTTTACCGCGTGGTAGCACAAAGTAGTGGTTTGATCGATCGATACTTAATCTACATATCTACATGAGGAGATTTACAAAATGAAATCCACAATAACTAAAGTTGCAGCTGTTGCAATCCTGGCCGCGTCTGCTACCGCAGCGCAAGCCGTGGCCCTGAACAATGGCGACGTTCTGACCATTACCTCTGGCACCACTACGTCGTCAGCTAGCTTTGGCGGCACCGGATCCTTCTTCGGGATGGACACGAACGCCAACTTTAAGATCTCTAACGCTGAGGCCACTGCAATCCTCGGTGGCACTGGTTATACCATTGGGCAAGCTACACCGACCGCCGCTACAAGCGCCATTGACTCTTGGTTCTTTAACAGTGGTTGGGGTGAGAATTATGTGAAGGGTACACCGATCACGGGTAGCACCACGGCTGGCCTGAACATGACCGGCATGACGGTGTTCTGGGGTGGTGATGACATCCCTATGGGCTTCACTGCATGGCAGAGCAGCACTACCAACCCGACGAACGCCAACATCATGAGTAACCTTGGTCAGACCTACACCGACAGCACAGCCAATTTCAACTGGAGCGGTGTGTATGGTGACGCCTACACCCTGGATTACACCGCCATCGTTCCCGTGGGCGCACCTTTTGCCGGTACCAAGTATTACCTGCACTTGGAAGGTAATGTGGTTGCTGCCGTGCCTGAGGCTTCGACTTATGGCATGATGCTGGCCGGCCTGGGCTTGGTGGGTTTTGCGGTGCGTCGCCGCAAGCTGGTTGCTTGATGAAAGCTGTTTGATTCAAGAATCCAGTCGCAAATAACAAACAGGGGCGTATGCCCCTGTTTGTTATTGTGCGCGCCGAGCGGAAACGAAAGGCCGGTTTCTTCCGGCATGGACTTTGGAAAATTTGTGAGACAAAACGTATTAACCCGTTCAAAGAAGAGCAAGGCGGCCGAGTTGCTGCGCTTGAATCGACTGGAGGAAGCCGAGGCGCTTTATGGTGTCGTGTGCCGGATCGACGCAGCCGATAGCGAGGCCTGGCTGCAGCGGGCGGGAATTTGCCGGCGGCTGGGGCGGTTTCAGGATGCCGAGCAGTTTTGCCGTCGCGCGCTCACGATCAATCCTCATATGGCCGTGGCGCATCAGACGCTGGGGGCGGCCTTGCATTGTCAAGGGCGGGTAAGCGATGCGCTTGAAGCGTACCGCCGTGCGATACGGCTGCAGGATGATCTGGCCGAAACGCATTACCTGCTGGGTAATGTGTTGCGGGAAACGGGTGATTCCATCGGGGCGATCGATTGTTATCGCAGGGCGGTTGAAATCAACCCAGACTTTGTCGAGGCCTTGTGCAATCTGGGCGCGGTTCTGAATGCGCGGGAAAAAGTGCAGGAGGCGGTCGAGGTGCTGAACCGGGCAGTCAAGCTGCGCCCGGATTCGCCCCAGATTCTGTGCAACATGGCGCTTGTATTGCAAGGGGTGGATCGACACGTGGAGGCGCTGGGCAAATACCGGCAGGCGCTGCGACTCAAACCCGATTTTGAAGACGCCATCTGCCAACTGGCGGCGCTGCTCGAGAAAATGAATCAGCTCGGCGAGGCGGTGGAGATGGTTGAACGCTATCTTCCGCAATTCCCGAATAACCACACTTTGCTTATGGTCGCCGGGAAATTAAAGCGCCGTGACAAGCAAATCGACGCCGCGCTCGCCCTTTTCGAAAAAGCCGCATTGCAGCCTTTGGGTTCGCTGGAGCGGGGCATTCTGCAAAAGGAAATCGGCTGCCTATACGACAGCAAGAACGAGCCGGAGCGGGCCTTCTGGTATTGGCAAGAAGGCAATCGTTTGGTGGCCGAAGCGGTCGCGGGTGATTTTGGCAGCGGCGCCCATTATCTGGATCGGGTGAGGCGGATGCGCAGCTACTTGCCCGAGAAATGCTTGAATGAAGTGGATGTGGTGGGTGTGGATGATGATCCTGGTGACGATTCGCCCGTTTTTCTGCTAGGGTTTGCCCGATCGGGCACAACGTTGCTTGAGCAGATTCTCGACAGTCACCCCTTGCTACAAACCCTGGGTGAAAAGGGCACGGTTGACGCCATGGTCAAGGAGTTCGAGGCGATTGTGCAGGGCAGGACGGATCCTTTGCAAAGTCTGAGCGTGAACGAGATAGCCCGGCTGCGAGAGGTTTATTTCCGTGAGGTGTCGAAATGGGTTGAGCGTAAAGCGGGGACGCTGCTGGTGGACAAGATGCCGCTGGATACGATCAATGTGCATGTGATATGGCGCGTGTTCCCGAAGGCCAGGTTCCTTCTGGCCATTCGGCATCCCTGCGACGTTTGCCTGAGCTGTTTCATGCAGGGTTTCCGGGCAAACGAGGCCATGCTGAGCTTTCTGACGCTGGAGAATACTGCACGCACCTACGGCGAAGTGATGCAGGTCTGGCAGGCTGCGCTGGCGCGCCTCCCATTGAATTACCACCGGATTCGCTATGAGGATCTGGTGGTGAATTTTGAGCCAGAAGCGCGCGCGCTATTGGATTTTATGGGGGTTGAATGGCATGACGCGGTCTTGAATCATGCGGAACATGCGGGTAAGCGCGGCTCGATAAAAACGCCCAGCTACCATCAAGTGACGCAACCTATATATCAGCATGCCAAATATCGCTGGAAGCGTTATGCGCCACATTTCGAGCCGGTGATGCCTACATTGCAGCCATTTATTGAGTATTTCGGGTATGCAGAATAGCAGGATGAAGGCATGATTTCAGACGAAATGGTGCGGGAAACTTTTCAGCCCATACTTGATACGCTAGGCGGTTACATGCATCCGCTGATGCGGGGCCAGTTCGTTCAGATATACCGGGGGCTGCCGAGGCAGTTGTGGAAGGATGCCCATAAGGACGACCGCCCCGGGGGGTGCCTGCGGCACAAGACGGTATTTGAAAAATATGACGCCATTCCGAAGTATTGCTTTGATTGCTACAAGGTGGAAATCGCGCCCTGCACAGTAGTGCAGCTTTTCAAGCTATTGATGGTTTTTGAGAAAATTGCGTTGCCTGGCGACAACAGCCGGAAATGCATGTGCGAAGGAAGGCCCGATTGTTCGGGCTTTTACAAAGGATTTGTCTATTGCAGGGGTCTTGATGAAGGAAAGGAGGTGCGCAAAATCTTGAAACGGGTGGTCTCGCATGAAATTTCGCCCCAAATTCCTGTTACGTTGAAACGGGGTTGCTCGGAATTCGCGCGTTCTCACCCGGGTTATGCTCGGATAGAGTCCGGGAAGGCTAAGCTGGAATATCAAAAGAAGTGGCGCGTCCATGAAGAGTTTGTCGATCAGAATGTTCGTTTTCCTCCAGTATTCCAACAGGTTAATGCCAGTGGCACCTACCTGCCAGAGGAGATATACAGCCTGCAGTACTGGCTAACGTATGCAGCCACAATAGGCGATGAGTCTTATCTAACAATTTCCGGCAAGATTTTGGAGCCAAGCCCGCAAGTCAAGCGCCCCTGTTGATGCACCTGTGTAAGCAATTGAGGCTAATTTCAACCCAGCCTGCCCGCCGGCATGCGATTTGGAGCGCGAAAGATCAGCTTGTTTAATGGTTGCATTAGATAAGCTTGTGCAAAAACCCTATTCGGCGCTTTGTTTCAATTCTGAATAGTATGATAATGCCAGTCACGCATGAATATGCAGCGTAAGCCAATCCTGATGGGATATGGCAATACTAATTTTAAGTTGGAGGAGATGGTTGATGAAGCGAAATAACTTTGCCCTGACGGCGCTTGCAGTTGCGTTAGCTTTGGTACAAACCCCCGCTCTGGCGACCAATGGCTATTTTTTGCCGGGCGCGGGCTTCCGCTCGCAAGGCATGGGTGGGGTGGGGATTGCCTATGGCCGCGATTCGCTGTCGATCGGCGCCAACCCGGCTAACGTGACCAAAACCGGCATGCGGGGCGACATGGGGTTTGGGATATTCAATCCGGAACGTTATGCGGCCGTTGGTAACTCGACAGGGGTGCTGAACCCGGATGGCAGTCCAGCCGAGGCAACTTTTGGCTTCGACAGCGCATCTGAAAGCGACTCCAAATATTTCATCGTGCCGGAAATGGGCATGACGATGCCGCTCACGGAGCGCTTGTCTGTGGGGATGGCGTTTGTCGCCAACGGCGGCATGAATACCACCTATCCGGTCAACCTGTTCTCCTACAATGGGTTCAACCCGGCTGTGCCCGGCGCGGATGCCAAGTTGGGCGTTGACATGATGCAGCTGCTGGTGCCGCTTACGGTAGGGTATAAAGTGAACGAGAACCATGTCTTTGGCGCGGCCTTGCAGCTTGCGGTCACGCGCTTTCGCGCCTACGGCTTGGAAGCGTTCGGGTTTTTCGACAATAATCTGGGGAACCCGATTTCGGCAGACCCCGACCATATGACGGGACAAGGTTTTGACTACAGCTACGGCGCAGGGGTGAAACTGGGCTGGCAGGGCGAATTTCTGGACGATAGGCTGACTTTGGGCCTGGCATATACCTCGCGTACCTACATGACCAAGTTCGATAAATATCGAGGCTTGTTCGCTGAACAGGGCGATTTCGATATTCCCGAAAGCTATGGTTTGGGTATTGCCATCAAGCCAGTTAAAAACCTGATCATTGCCGCCGATGTGGTGCGCATCAAGTACTCCGATATTGCGGCGATTGGGAATGGGGGGCCAACCACCTCGCCAGGTAAAGTTTATAATTTTAACAATCAACTGAAAGGCGTGATTTCCATCCCTAACCCGATTTTTGAGGCAGGCAATGATCAGGGCTTGGGTTTTGGCTGGAAGGACATGACGGTTTACAAGTTGGGCGTACAGTACGGCGTGAACAACCGGCTGCAGTTGCGGGCCGGATATAATTACGGCAAGAGTCCAATTCCGGATAATCAGTTGACCTTCAACATTCTGGCGCCGGCAGTGGTTGAGCGTCATTACTCGGTTGGGTTTACGTACAAAGCTAGTGATGAGTTGGAAGTCACCGGGATGTATATGTATGCCGCTTCCAATTCGCAGGCTTCGCCGCCGAGGCAAAATATCGTGGGGTCGGCTACAGTCAACATGCACCAGAACGTGTTCGGCCTGAGCCTAGGCTGGGTGCTGGATCCGGGCCCGGGCGCGCTGGAAGAATATGGCGCGGGCGATTGGGCCGGCATCAACTTCGATGGTTGGTATGGTGGCTTTGGCTTTGGACAATCCCGATATCGCGACGTTGTTGCAACTAGTGCCAACACCCGCACCGAAGGCTGGAAGGTTTACTCGGGCTATCAATTCAACAAATACCTGGGCGTTGAAGGGGGTTTCGCAAACCTGAACGATTTCACGGCGCAAACCGCGGCAACTCGCACCAATACGGAGAGCGATGCCTGGACGCTGGCTGCTGTAGGCGCGTATCCGCTGACGGGTAAGCTCTCGGTCACGGCTAAATTGGGCGCGGCCTATGTGCTCACTAAAACAAATACCAAGGTGGGCGCCGCGCTTACTCAGCGCAGCGGTGAAGATAGCTACGTACCCAACTACGGGGTAGGTATCAAATACGCACTGCTTGACAACATGGATCTGCGTGCGGAGTGGGAACGCTTCGACCTGGGCAACAACAACATCAACAAAAACAACATTGATCTGATGACGGCGGGTTTTGCTGTGAAGTTCTGACATCATGTTTGGTGGAAGCCATTAAAAGTCGGGGGAAACCCCGGCTTTTTTTTGGTGCGCCAGGCATGGCGCGTTGCGCGCAAGCGCAACTTGATTGGCTGTGGTGGCCAGTCGAGTGACTTGGAGGTGAAAGTCCTCTACACACCCGGCAAGGGGAAGTGTTAGCTGAACGGCAAGGGTGTCCGTCGCGAGGCGGAATCTGAAGGAAGCTGAAGGCAAAGTGCTGGCCTGACGAACAGGAAGCGGATTAGGCGGTGTAGCGGGGTGAGGCGGCCAATATCGTCAAAGCCCAGTACTTGCACGGAACGCTACGACGTAGATCCGACAGGCATAAGCATGAAGGTCGCGCGAATTACCCTGGGAGGTCTGCCAACCTGCCTTGTGCTACTGACATCGTGAGGTGTCGGGATGGGTTGGCAGAAGTCAGCCGAGGCCGTAGTAGCCCCTGAAACCGGAGTGGCGAAGGGCTGAACCTGCAAGCGAGCGGATAGAGGGCTATCTCTCTGATTGACTGGACAGATGCCTCGCAAGAGGGCTCACGACGAATACAGTAGGGGCCGGAAGCCCCGATGGCTGTCGTAGTGTCATAAGGCCAGCAGGCGAATAGTCAACGGAACGAAGCTCACCCCGGAAATGGGATGCAGGAACCGCCGTATGCGGAACCGCACGTACGGTGGTGTGAGAGGACGGCGGGGGCGACCCCGCCTCCTACTCGATCATGCCGTATATTAAATTCAGCTTCGAACCTGGTTTGTGACTGTATCAAGGGGCGTTCTTAATTGCGTGTGTGCTTGGAGTGCCTTTGTACCATCCTTGGCATAAAGCACGGTGCAGTCAGCATTCAAATATTTGTTTAATCAAGTGCTTCGCAAGAATTTTGATTCTGTTTTTAGGCAGCATGCATGGTGTAACATTCGTACTATAAAATTTCCAATAATCTGGATGAAGAGGATGATTAAAATGCACGGGTTTAAAAAATTGTATTTGCCATTGCTTGTTGCTGCATTGGTTGTAGGTTGCGGCGATAAAAAAGAGGGCGCGGCGACAGAAGATAAAAAGGCAACTCAGGTCGCAGCCAAGGTCAACGACACCGAGCTAACCGTTCATCAGGTGAATTTTGCGTTGCAGCGCGTTCCGAATCTGAACAAGGAACAATCCAAGGCAGCTTCGCTGCAAGTAGTGCGCAATCTGGTGGACCAGGAAGTTATCGCGCAAAAGGCGTTGAGCGACAAACTGGATCGCGATCCCAATGTGGTGCAGGCGCTGGATGCGGCGCGTCGTCAGATTCTGGCCGAGGCCTATATGTCCAAAAAGCTGGGCACGCCGGCTGAGCCGAGCGATACAGAAGTGTCTGATTATTTTGACAAGCATCCGGAATTGTTCGCCAAGCGCAAAATTTATCGTTTGCAGGAAATCGGAATCACAGCGCCAAAAGAAAAGCATGAGGCGATTCGCGCCCAGCTTGTAGCATCAAAGACGCTGAATGATTTTGCCGCTTGGCTCAAGGCTGAAAACCTGCCAGTTAAGGCGGGGCAGGGCGTGAAGCCGGCCGAGCAGTTGCCCCTTGAGCTGTTGCCTAAGCTTGCACAGATGCCGGATGGTCAGGCTATCGTGGTGAATTCGCCGGATGGCCTGCTGGTAATCGTGCTGGCTGATTCGCAGACGCAGCCGAAAACGCTGGAGGAGGCAAAGCCCGCTATTGCCCGTCTGTTGCAGGCGCAAGCACGGCAGAAAGCCGCCAAGAATGAACTGGATGCGCTGAAGGCGGCTGCCAAGATCGAATATATGGGTGAGTTTGTGGATGCGGGCAAGGAAGTTGCCGTACCTGCCGAGAAACCCGCCGAGCCAGCCAAACCCTCCGAGTCAGCCAAACCTGCTGCACCTGCAGCTGATGCAGCACCAGTTGCTGCGCCCACCGCTGACGCCGATGCGATCAGCAAGGGAATTTCTGGTCTGAAGTAAATTAGTTACAAGATTCAAGTTGCAAGATGCAAGAGGGGACGTGGCGAAGCCGCTTGCGTCTTTCTTGTGACTTGCAACTTGTAACTTTAACCTGCCTTCCTATGTCCCCCATTCTCGTTCGCAGCCTGCCATTCGGGTTGTATATCACGCTGCTTGTGCTGGAAGGTCTGTTGCCTGACTGGGCACCAGACCTTGACGTGCGCTGGCTGTATCCGTTAAAGGCCGGGCTGGTTGCGCTGGCGCTGGCGGTGTTGTGGCGTCATTACACCGAGCTCAGGTCCTGGTCGCTATCATTTGCCCAAGTGCTGTTGTCGCTGGCAGCGGGTCTGCTGGTGCTGGTGCTCTGGGTTAACCTGGACGCGGGCTGGATGCTGATGGGCGAAATGGGAAAGGGCTACAACCCTACTCAAGCAAATGGCCAGATTGATTGGATGCTGGTTGCTTTTCGCATTGCTGGCGCAGCGCTGGTGGTGCCGCTCATGGAAGAACTGTTTTGGCGTTCTTTTCTGCAGCGCTGGGTTAAAAATCCTGACTTTCTGTCACAGAATCCTGCACAGGTCGGTGTTAAAGCCTTGTTGATTGCCAGCGCGCTGTTTGCCGTCGAGCACGTGCAATGGCTGGCTGGGCTGATCGCCGGACTGGCATACGGTTGGCTCTATATCCGCACACGCAATCTGTGGGCCCCTGTTATCGCACATGCCGTTACCAATGCGGGGCTCGGTGTTTATGTGGTGGCCACCGGCCGCTGGAGCTTTTGGTGAATCGCGCATCATGCTGGGTGGCTTTGGCGACGGGGTTGTTGTTCGGCCTACCCGCAGTGGCAAAAGAAGGGGACACCTTTCGCCCCACCGTTTCTTATGCCCGCTATTTTGATAACAATCTGTTTCGTCTGGCAGAAAGCGAATATGCGTTGGTGCCAGAGCGGTCTGACCAATACGGTGTGTTGAGCGCCGGTTTGAATGTGGATTGGCAACCGGGGCGACAACAGCTACTTGTAAGCGCCAACAAAACACAGGTGCGCTATTCACGCAATGCTCAACTGGATAACGACGGCTCGGATTACTCGTTGAAATGGAACTGGCGGGTAGGTAATTACTGGTCAGGCCAGGTTGGAGCAACCGAAACCGTTTCGCAAAGCGACTTTACGAATCTGGGCACGCAGATCAACAATCAGGTGACGAGTGAAAACCGGTTTGCCAGCGCCCGATGGCAGATCCATCCCCGATTTTCAGCAGAGTTAGGGGCATCGGAGACGGTGGTAACAAACAGCACTGTTCAACGGAAACCGCTGGATTACGAAGCCAAAAGCGCCTCGGCCACGTTGAAATATTCCACGCCTAAGGGCAGCAATCTGCAGGGTCAAGTGGTGCGCATCAATGGTGAATACACCAACCGTCTGGCGAGTATTTTTGTAGATCGTGCCTATACGCAGACTGAGTACAACCTGATTAGCGACTGGAGTTTTAGCGGCAAGGTGATCCCGCACGCCAAAATTGGCTACATCCAGCGCGAGAATGACACGGTATCGCAGCGCAATTTTTCTGGTTTTGCGGGACGACTGTCGGCAGACTATTACCCAACGGGTAAAACAGCGCTTAATTGGGCGGTTTATCGTGAGCTGGGTAACTCGGATGACATTAATGCCAGTTATCAAATAAATACGGGAACCAGCCTGGGTGCTGCTTGGCGGGCCACGTCAAAAATCACATTGCGTACCAATGTCAGCTATGAAAACAGAAGTTTTCAGGGGGGTGCCGGGTTCGCCCCCCCGGGGTTGGTGCAGCGCGACGAAGATACCTTGAGTGGCGCCTTGTCGATGAGTTATGCGCCGGTGCGACCGGTTACGATTGACCTTGGATTGCAGGCTGGGCGTCGAGATTCAAATATTTCGGCTAATGACTACACGTTCAATATGTTCTATGTGAGCCTACGTGCGGATTTTTGATTTGAACCTGGGTTTGTTTGTATTCAAGATGTAATTGTTCTTGTGTGAAAATGTGGGAGTCATACTGGATGACCATTTTTGACTATGGACAAGGATAGAATGTCGCGTTGAATTGATTGATATGCTGACACTGCGCACTAAGCGTTGTGTTGGCGAGTTGGACACAGTCCAAGCGTTAAGCGGTCGCCTGTTAAAGCAGGTGAAAGAATATTGGCAGGCAGATGAGCGGCAAGTTTATAAAACGGCCGCCAATTGGAGAGAGCAATGATCGGGTTGTGGCGTAATGTTTTGATGATGTGCATGGTGCTAGTTGCAGCACCCGCATGGAGTGCCGATAACGACTACCTCATGGGAACCGGCGACGTTCTGCGTATCACGGTTTACGGACAGCCCGATCTCACCACGGAATCGCGTGTGGGTGAAAACGGCAGCATTACCTTTCCCTTGATCGGTGACGTCAAATTGGCTGGCAGCACGCCCGCGCTGGGTGGAGCTGATATTGCCAAACGACTGAAAAAAGGTGGGTTCATCCTGGATCCATTTGTTACGGTGAACGTAGTGCAGTACCGGAGTCAACAAGTATCGGTGCTCGGGCGGGTCAATCGACCCGGTCAATTCACACTGGAAAAAATCAGCCGTTTGACTGATGTGCTGGCACTGGCCGGCGGAGTTGTCCCTGATGGCGCCGACACTATCACCCTTATGCGGATGAATGACGGCAAGGCCGAATACCGTGAAATCGACATTATTGCGTTGTTCCAGTTGGGTGGCGAGGCCAGCAACGAATCAGTTCAAGACGGCGACATCATCAACGTGGCGCGCCAGCCTATGTTCTACATCTATGGCGAAGTTCAGCGCCCTGGTGCGTTCCGCCTGGAGCGAGACATGAGCGTAGTGCAGGCCTTGTCGATGGGTGGAGGCGTCACGGCACGCGGCACCCAGCGCGGCATCAAAATCTTGCGCCGTGATACCAAAGGCGCACTGCAGCAACTGGATACGCAGCTGGCCGACCTGGTTAAAAAAGATGACGTGATCTACGTCAAGGAAAGCCTGTTCTAAAGGGATACATGCAATGAACCTGACGCAATTTCTTCTTATTCTTTATGCGCGCAAGTGGGTCATCCTGGGTGTGCTTTTATTGACTGTTGCGGCTGCTGCAGTGGTTAGCTTGTTATTGCCCAAGGAATACACGGCTTCTACCACACTGATTTTTGATTCCAAGAGTAAGGACGCCATAACGGGCCAGTTGCTGCCATCACAGTTATTTCCCGGATATATGGCGACACAGATCGACATTATTCAGAGCAGCCAGGTGGCAGGCAGGGTCGTTTCTGATCTGAAACTGGTTGATAGCCCGGGTACACGCGAGCAATTTATTGAGGCAACCAAGGGGCAAGGCACGATCGAGCAATGGTTAGGTAACGTGCTTTTGCGGAACTTGAACGTTGAACCCTCGCGTGAATCAAGCATCATCACCATTGGGTTTAGCGGAACGGACCCTCGCTTTGCCGCTATTGTGGCAAATTCGTTCGCTAAGTCTTATATTGAAACCAGTCTTGATCTTCGTTTGGCGCCTGCCAAGCAGGCCGCAGCCTGGTACGACCTGCAGATCGTTCAGTTGCGTGAAAAACTGGATCAGGCACAACAAAATCTCACGGCCTATCAACGCGAAAAAGGCATTGTTGAATCTGAAGAACGGCTGGACGTTGAAACGCGCCGCATGGCAGATTTGGCGGGGCAAATGGTGGCCGCACAATCGGCAGCCTTTGATGCCAGTTCACGGATGCGAGATAGCATGCCGGAGGTTTCCAACAATCCCGTCGTTCAAGGCCTGAAATCGCAAGTGGCGCAAGGCGAGGGCAAGTTGGCCGAGATGGCTGGGCGTGTGGGCGCGAATCATCCGGACTTTATTCGTCTCCAGGCAGAGGTCAACACTTACAAGGTCAAACTCGCCACCGAACTAGGCACCGCCACGCGCGGCGTAGGCGCTACAGCAGGGGCAGCCCGTCAGCGCTATAACGAACTCGGTTCAGCATTTGACAAGCAAAAAGGCAGGGTGCTGGGTCTTAAGCAGCAGCGCGAAGAGGCCAGCCTGCTGGCACGTGATCTGGAAAACGCGCAGCGCATCTATGATTCAGCCTTGCAGCGCTATGGTCAGAGCCGGATGGAAGCACAATCTACACAAACCGATATTGCGGTGCTAAACCCCGCAACGCCGCCTGCTCAGCCGTCCAAGCCGCGAGTGATGTTCAATGTTTTGCTGGCAGTGTTTTTTGGCACCTTGCTTGGAGTGGGCGTTGCTTTCCTTATCGAACTACTGGATCGGCGCGTGCGTTCCGGGCAGGACATCGCAGCCACATTGGGGATTCCCGTTTTGGCTGAAGTGTCTCAACAGGGGCGTATACGCGAAAAGTTGCGCCGCTTGTTTCGCCGCAATCGCCCCGTAATGGCCTGATCGCTTCTCGCCCAGTCCCTATTAAGAAAAATTCGAGGTTTCCATGAATTCATTCACAAGCACTGGTGAGCAGGAAAATATCGTTAAGGCTGCAACCACCATCCGGGCCGACGCCAATATCGGTAAGTTGTTGCAAGAGGCAGGCAAGCTCAAACCACAGGACATGGAGCGTGTGCTCAAGTTGCAGCAGGCAGAGAATCTGCGTTTTGGAGAGGCTGCACAAAAGCTGGGTTTGGTGGCCGAGGCCGATATTCAACAGGCGCTGTCACATCAGTTTGAATATCCCTACATCCCGGCAGCTGAAGCAGGCTTGAGCCCTGAACTGACCACAGCAACGAACCCCTACAGCAAAGAAGCAGAAGCCCTGCGCTCGGTGCGTTCCGAGCTGCTGTTGCGCTGGTTTCAGGAAGGCCGTAAAACACTGGCGATTGGAAGTGTCCGTGCTGACGAGGGCTCAAGCTACCTGGCCGCCAACCTGGCCGTGCTGTTTGCGCAAATGGGTCGCAAGGTGCTTCTGATCGATGCCAACATGCGTCAGCCCCGACAGCATGAAATCTTCAACCTGGGCCATGGCATGGGGTTGTCTGATGTGCTGGCTGATCGCATGCCTTCGCTTCAGGTTCGAACCGTCAAATCGTTCCCCACCCTGAATATTTTGCCGGCTGGGTCGCCGCCGCCCAATCCCGTAGAGTTGCTGGCACGTCCTGCCTTTGGCGCTTTGCTGTCTGGGCTTGAAACCAGCTATGACATCATTTTGCTGGATAGCGCACCGTCGCAGCTCAGTTCGGACTTTCAACTGGTTGCGGCACATGCAGGCGGGATGTTGATTGCCACTCGCCGTCATGTCAGCCGTTTGTCACCGCTGGTCGAACTCAAAGAAAAAATCACGCTCACGGGTGCGCAGGTCGTTGGCGCGGTTGTGCTGGGATAACGCCATGAACACACTTGCTCCGCGCGCATCCATGCTGGATGCTTTGGCTCCCCTCAAAGCCTGGTGGCCCATCGTGTTGGGCTTGCTGGTGTTGTATGTGCCAACCTACTGGATGCTGGCGCATGGTTTGTGGAACACGGATGACTATGCCCACGGCCCAATTGTGCTGGTGGTTACGCTGTATCTGATCTGGCAACAGCGCGCGGTCTTTATGCGTGAAGCCAGCCTTTTGCCGACGAGCCTGGAAACGGTGGTTGGCTGGGCCTTGCTGGTTTTTGGTTTGCTGACCTATGCTGTGGGGCGTTCGCAGGACATTTTGTTGTTGGAAGTCGGCTCGCAGATTCCGGTCATCCTCGGCGCACTGCTTGTCACACTGGGCGTGTCGGCTGCCCGCGCGCTGTGGTTTGCCCTGTTTTTCCTGCTGTTCATGGTGCCGTTGCCGGGTTTTGTCGTCGATGCTGCCACGGGGCCGCTCAAGCAATACATCTCGGTGATTGCCGAACAGGTGCTGTATGCCGCTGGCTATCCCATCGCACGCAACGGGGTTGTGCTCACCGTCGGCCAATACCAGTTACTGGTAGCTGACGCCTGCTCCGGCTTGCACTCCATGTTCAGTCTGTCGGCCATGGGATTGTTGTATTTGTACCTGATGCAACACACTAGCACCGTGCGAAACCTCATTATCATAGCCGCCATTTTGCCGATTGCCTTTGCCGCCAATATCGTGCGCGTGATGGTGCTGATTCTGGTCACTTACCACATGGGTGACGAAGCAGGGCAGGGCTTTTTGCATGGCTTTGCCGGCATCATGCTGTTTGTGATTGGCCTGCTGTTCTTGTTTTTGCTCGACTGGATACTGGGCTTTATCCTGCCCGACCGTCTGCGCAACCGGGCGCAGGCCTGAATTCATGTGGGCGCAACTGAATTTGACCAGAATGTGTGCCATGGCGACTGGAGGTAATCAATGAAACTCATCAGCTTCAAACATTTGCTCATCGGATTTTTCATGTTCGCGGCGGCGGGCATGGCGCTGGCACTCAAGCCCACGGCCAAACTTGTCGATAGCGAAGCGCAGATCAACCTGGAAACCCTGATCCCGGCCCAGTTTGGCGATTGGAAGGTGGACGAAACCATTGCTACCCTGCTGGTCTCGCCCGAACTGCAAAAGGTCATCGAGGAAACCTACAGCCAAACCTTGACCCGAACCTATGTCAACGGTGAAGGCAAGCGCATCATGCTGTCGATCGCGTATGGCGGTAGTCATGGCGAGGGCATGCAGACCCACCGTCCCGAGGTGTGTTACCCCGCTCAAGGCTTCCAGGTCGTGAAGAATACCCAGCCGGCCATGCTCAGCACACAATATGGCGAACTGCCAATCAAGCGCTTGGTAGCTGCGCAAGGGCCGCGCAACGAGCCAATCACCTATTGGGTGGTTGTGGGCGACCAGCAAACCCAGTTTGGATGGCGCATGAAACTCGCCCAAATGCGCTACACCCTGACGGGTGTTGTCCCTGACGGCATGCTGGTACGTGTGTCGTCGATCGACCGCGACGAAAAAGATGCCTACGAAAATCAGGCCGATTTTATACAGGCCATGTTTGCATCCATGCGTGACTCCGAACGCGAGCGCATCACCGGAAAATTCGACTCATAGTTGATGTCGCGCGGCAGCAAGAAAATGCCGCCAAACGCAGGGGAAACAGGAGGCCCCTGTCGTTGAATGGACTTGTTTTAAATATTTGAAATCAGATGGAATAATCATGACTAAAAAAGCACTCATCACTGGCGTCACAGGCCAAGACGGCGCCTACTTGGCCGAGTTTCTGCTAGAGAAGGGCTACGAAGTCCACGGCATCAAACGCCGCACCTCGTTGTTCAACACCGACCGCATTGATCACCTGTACGAAGGTCCCGAAGTCAAAACACGTCGTTTTGTGCTGCACCACGGCGACCTCACCGACTCTTCCAGCCTGATCCGCATTATTCAGCAAGTGCAGCCCGACGAAATCTACAACCTGGCTGCGCAAAGCCACGTTGCGGTGAGTTTTGAAGAACCCGAATACACCGCCAACTCCGACGCGTTAGGCGCGTTGCGTATCCTGGAAGCCATCCGCATACTGGGGCTGGAAAAGAAAACCCGTTTCTATCAGGCATCCACTTCTGAGTTGTTCGGCCTGGTGCAGGAAACCCCGCAAAAGGAAACCACACCGTTTTACCCGCGCAGCCCCTATGCCTGCGCCAAGCTCTACGCCTACTGGATCACCATCAACTACCGTGAAGCCTATGGTATGTATGCCTGCAATGGCATTCTGTTCAACCATGAATCCCCCATGCGCGGTGAAACCTTCGTCACCCGCAAGATCACCCGCGCACTGTCCCGCATCAAGCTTGGCCTGCAGGATTGTTTGTTCCTTGGCAACATGGACGCCAAGCGCGACTGGGGCCACGCAAAAGATTACATCGAAATGCAGTGGCTGATGTTGCAGCAGGAGCAGGCGGAAGACTTTGTGATCGCGACCGGCGTGCAATACAGCGTGCGCGACTTTGTCGATGCTGCCGCCAAAGAATTGGATATGGTCATCCGCTGGGAAGGGCAAGGCATTGGCGAAAAGGGTTACGACGCCAATGGGAAATGCATCGTAGCCGTTGACGTGCGCTACTTCCGTCCCACCGAAGTCGAAACCCTGCTGGGTGACCCGAGTAAAGCCAAGGAAAAATTGGGCTGGACGCCAAAGATCAGCTTTGCCGAACTGGTCGCCGAAATGGTGCGCGAAGATTTGAAAGCCGCCGAGCGCGACGAGTTAGTGAAGAAGCACGGCTACAAAGCCATGGATTACCATGAGTGAAACCATGGCATCCCTCCGGATGGATGCATCCGGGGAACCACTTAACAAGCTGATAAATTTGCTTGCAGCCGTCCCCGGGCTGGAGTTTGCCGTGCTGGTGGGGAGCCGCGCCGATCATCGCGCCCGTCCCGACAGCGATTGGGATATTGCCTTGCAATGGTGCCGTGCCACACCCTGGATGCAGACGGTGGGCGACCAGGAAACCCTGCGTCGGCACATTGCGGAAATCCTTGGGACGTCTCCCGACGGTATCGACTTGATTGACATCGACTTGATTGACTTGGCGCGCGCGAATCTGGCCATGCGCGCCAACGTTGCAGAAAACGGGCGCGTGCTCAGGGGCGAAGACACCTTGGCTTGGGCGCATTTTCTAACGCGCACCTGGCGCGAACTGGAAGATTTCTATTGGGAACGCTCCCATGCGTCTTGAGCTTTATCAAGCCGAAACTGCGCGCATCGCTACCGAGCAATCGGCCTTGCTGGCGCTGGTCAGGCAGCGGCTTGGCGATGGACTTGCGCTTAGCCCGCTGGAACAAAGCGGGGTGCTGCATGCCTTGCAGATACTCATCGAAAATGCCATTGGCAAAGCCAAGCAACTCCTCAAGGCAAAAAAAGAGCCCGTTCCGGTTTCAGCCTACGATGCCTTTGCTGCGCTGGCGCGGCTCGGAGTCGTTTCCCAGGATCAACTTCCCGCGTGGAACGCCATTATCGGACTGCGCAACCGAATCGTTCATGACTATATGAATATCGATATGCAGCGGGTTCAGGAACTTGTCAGTACAGGTCACCATGAGTTTGTTACGGCGTTCCTGCTTCAGCCTATTTCAGCATGAATAAACAAGACAAAATCTACATCGCCGGCCATCGCGGCCTCGTCGGCACCGCCCTGATCCACTCCAGAACGCCCTGAACCCTGAATCTGATTGTAAAATGATGCTTTGATGCTTACCAGAAAGCCATAATGATGCGTACCACACTCACAATCGAAGATACGCTCGCCAGGGAACTCAAAAAGCGCGCGTTTGAGACCGGCAAGCCTTTCAAGCAGGTGGTCAATGAAACCCTGCTGACGGGGTTGCATCAAAAGCTTGTGCGTAAGTCTCAGGCCTATCGCCTCAAACCGGCTTCGCTTGGCGCGCCGTTGGCGGGCGTTAATCTGGACAAGGCATTGCATCTTGCGGACGAACTGGAAGACGCCTCGCTGAGTGCAAAACTGGAGCAGCGCAAGTGATTCTGGTGGATGCCAACCTGCTGATTTATGCCGTCAACCAGGATTTGCCCCAACACAAACAGGCAAAAATCTGGTGGGAGCAGGTGCTCTCGGGCACCGCAACGGTCGGCATCCCCTGGGTGTCGATCCTGGCTTTTTTGCGTATTTGCACCAACTCGCGCGTTTTTTCGCAGCCCTTGTCCCCAGCGGCGGCTATCGCCTACATCGACGAGTGGCTGGATCAGCCGTCTGTTCAGTTGGTTACCCCAGGCACTGGGCATTGGGTCATCCTGCGCAATCTGCTGCTGCAAACCGGCATGGCGGCCAATCTAACAACCGATGCCCACATTGCTGCGTTGGCGCTGGAGCAGGGTTACGGCGTGTATTCCGCAGATAACGACTTTCAGCGCTTCCCCGGGCTGAAGCATCTCAATCCATTGACGATCCAACAATCGAAGTGAGCCTACTGCATGAAATACAACACCCACAATCAGTTGCCCGGAAAGTCAGGTGCAACTTGAACCTTGAACCTTGAACCTCGCCATGAATCGTGAAACCGAAATCAAGACCTTGATCGCCGATGTGATGCGCCGCAACGCGGATCGCTTGCTCGGTTATCGGGTATTTGTGTTCGGGTCTCGCGCGACCGGAGACGCAAGGCCGCATTCCGATTTCGATATTGGCGTGATGGGCGATGAGCCGCTGTCGCTGAAGGATTTTTACGCTATCGAGGATCAGTTGGACGATTTGCCTACGCTCTACAAGATCGATTGGGTCGATTTCAACCGCGCCTCTCCACGTTTCAGAGAGCGGGCCGCGCAGCAGGTGGAGGTGATCCATGGCTGATGCGCAGTGGATTGTTGATGATTTTTCTGCCGCGCTTGCGCAGCTGCGCGATGCCCTGGCGGAACCGGCCAGGCTCGACCTGATCAAGGCGGGTTGCATCCAGTATTTCGAGTTCAGCTTTGAGCTTGGCTGGAAGGCATGCAAAGTGGTATCGACGGAACAGGGCTTGCCCGACTGCCTGTCGCCCAAGGCATGCTTACGGCAGGCTTTTACCCAAGGCTGGATCGAAGACGAAGCGATCTGGCTGGAAATGCTCGACGCGCTCAACCGCATGGCGCACACCTATGATGCCCGCAAGGCACTGGAGATTTACGAGTCGCTGCCGCGCTTCCATTCCGCATTGCAGAAACTGTTGAACACGCTGCAATCCCAGACCCGGAAGTAACCGCATGCCAACCCAAACCTTGAATTTTGCCTCTTGCCTCTTGAATCTGAATTCATCATGGACCTGAATAACCGCATACAGCAGGTGTTGGCCCAGCATGGCGGTATTCGCATGGCGATCCTGTTTGGTTCGCTGGCCAAGGGGTGTGCGACGCCGCAGAGCGACCTTGATCTCGCCATACAGATGGATGCCCCGCTAACTGCGGAAGCCAAAATGGCCTTGATCGGCGAGCTGTCGCAAGCAATCGGCCGCCCCGTCGATCTGATCGACTTGCGCGTGGCGGGCGAGCCGCTACTGGGACAGATACTCAAGCATGGTGCTCGTCTGCTTGGCAGCGATAGCGACTACGCCGAGCTGCTCAAGCGACATCTTTTCGAGGAAGCCGACTTCATGCCCTATCGCAGAAGAATTCTGGCGGAGCGGAGGCAGGCATGGATCGGGAAGTGATCGAGCAGAAAATCGAATCCCTGCGCCGTTGCGTGGAGCGGGTTCGCCAGAAAACGCCGGCGACAGCCGCTGCCCTGGCAAGCGACCCGGATGCTCAGGACATTCTCACCCTGAATCTGACCCGTGCGGTTCAGCTATGCGTGGACATTGGCGCACATCTGATTTCAGCCGAACTGGCCGTACGCATGAAAAAGGCTGTGGGTTTTCGCAACATCGCATGGCGCACACCTATGATGCCCGCAAGGCATTGGAGATATACGAATCTTTGCCACGATTTTGTGCGGCCTTGCAAAAACTTTTGGCTACCTTGCAAACCTTGAGACTTGAATCTTGAATCTTGAATCTAAAATCTACATCGCCGGTCATCGCGGCCTCGTCGGCACCGCCCTGATGCGCAACCTACGGGCCAAGGGCTACGAGAATTTCGTCACCCGCACCCATGCCGAGCTCGACCTCACCAATCAGACTGCGGTCGACGAATTTTTTGCCGACGAGAAGCCAGATTACGTATTTCTCGCCGCAGCTAAAGTAGGGGGCATTCATGCCAACAACACTTATCCCGCTGAGTTTATTCGCGACAATCTTGCTATCCAGACCAACATCATCCACGCGGCTTACAAGAACAACGTCAAGCGCCTGATGTTTCTAGGGTCCAGTTGCATCTACCCCAGGATGGCGCCGCAGCCCATGAAGGAAGAGCATCTGTTGACCAGTGAACTGGAGCCTACCAATCGGCCCTATGCGCTGGCCAAGATCGCTGGCATTGAAATGTGTTGGGCGTACAACCGGCAGTACAAGACTCGGTACCTGGCTGTTATGCCAACTAATCTGTATGGGCCTGGCGACAACTATCATCCGGAAAACTCCCATGTCATCCCTGCACTGATACGCCGTTTTCACGAAGCCAAACAGGCGAACTCACCGAGTGTCACTGTGTGGGGAAGCGGCACCCCAAAACGCGAATTTCTTTACAGTGAAGACATGGCCGATGCCTGTGTTTATTTGATGAATCTGCCGGATGCCCAGTTCGTGTCTCTTCTGGGGCAGGAGCGCAACGATGGTTTGCCACCGCTGATGAACATCGGCGTAGGCCATGACCTGACTATCCGTGAACTGGCTGAAACGGTCAAAGCGGTGGTGGGTTATCAGGGAACAATCGAATTTGACAGCACTAAGCCTGACGGTACCCCGCGCAAGCTGATGGATGTGGGGCGACTGAACGCAATGGGATGGAAGGCGATGACCGATATGCGGAGCGGATTGACAGCAGTGTATCGAGATTTTTTGGACCGTAATTAATGAGTCTAGACTCGACTCGAATTTGCGCTGTTGATAACTGAGATTAATCGAGGGGGCGTTATGGGGAAACTGATTCAACGAATCAACAGAGGGTTGAGCTTGTCGGCGGATTTTCCGGCTTACATGAAACTTGAAACATCCCGACTATTTGGGGGGCAGGGGCCGCATCCTCTGCGGCTTCGATACAAGCGAGAGTCTAATAAATACCCGGTTTGGTTTCGCAATAAAACGACTGACTATGCCACCTTGGTCAGCTGCTTCGTGGAAGGCTACCACCGCCCGGTACGGCCTTTGTCCGCGAGTCCCGTCATCTTGGATCTTGGGAGCAATGTTGGCTACACCATAATCGACTTCAAATACCACTATCCAAATGCAAGGGTATACGGCGTTGAAATGGACGAAAAAAACTTCAGCCTTTGCCAGAAGAACCTGGTCGGCCTTTTAGACGTGGAGGTTATTCACGCTGCCGTTTGGTATGAGGATACGCAAGTCGAATACGACGCCGATGCTGCTGCAGATGCTTTCACAATTGGCAAGACCAATGAATCAAGCAAGAAAAAATCAGTACCAGCACTCAGCCTGCCAACACTTCTTTCCCGCTGGGGGCTAGAGTATGTTGACTTCATCAAGCTAGACATCGAAGGGGCGGAAAAGCAACTTTTTGAGTTGGGGGACTCCGGCTGGCTTGAACGTGTTGGGCAAATTTCCATTGAATTGCACGGCACGTACTCACCCGAAAAAATGGCTGCGGTTTTACAGAAATACGGCATGAAAAGCGAAATGAGCGATCTCCACTGGTCGACCGTGATCGGCTGGCGCGACTGATTTCCTTGTTATGAAGCAGACAGCCCTCGGTCATACCGTCAATGGCATACGCTGGGGCACGCTGTCTACGGGCGTGAACGTGCTGTTTCAGCTCGGCTTCATGGCGGTAATGGCCCGACTCTTGAATCCTGCTGATTTCGGACTCGTGGCAATCGCTAATGTGGTGTTGCGGTTTCTCAGCTATTTTGCACAGATGGGTGTTAGCCCAGCCTTAATCCAGAAGCCGCATCTTGAAGACGGGGATGTGCGGGCTGCCCTCAGTGTCTCGTTGGGTATTTCTGCGCTATGTGTGCTGTTGGCAGTGAGCTTCGCGCCCTTGGCACAAACGTATTTCTCCATGCCGGATCTGGGGGTGGTAATCCAGGCTTTGTCACTCAGCTTTTTGCTGACTGGCGCCTCTGCGGTATCAATGGGCTTGCTCCGGCGTGAGATGAGCTTCAAGAATATCGCGCTCATCGAATCAGCCTCTTATGTGCTTGGCTACGGCCTGGTTGGTGTATTGCTGGCCTTGGCGGATTTTGGGGTGTGGGCACTGGTCGGGGCCGCGCTGTCGCAAGCTGGCTTGACCAC
>JAAFGW010000013.1 GCA_010365175.1 Sulfuriferula multivorans
TGCGCCTGACTGGGCAAGGTTTTGAAACGCGCCAGCAGGGCGTCGCACAGCGCACCCACCTCTGGACGGATATCGGGTGGGCTGCGATGTCGGACTGAACGTGAATAAATCCGATTGGAAATTCCCGCATTGAATCCGGGCAATCCAAGAAAAGTGTAGACGGCATCGACTTCGCGCATGGGGTGCTGCACGAGCTCTTCATAAAACACGACACGCACCCGAGGATCGTCTGCCAACTGTTCGAAAAAGATGACATTGCGGTAATACCACATGATGGCCGCGCCCTCAGCTTCGCTCGCACCCGGACGATACAAATCTGCGAGTAACGCACGGGTATCCGACGACATCCCGTGTCCACGCCAGTCGCTGGTGTCACCCTTCATCAGGCGCGCCCATTGCGGCACAAAGTTTCCGAATGACTTGATTGCAGAATTCGTACTGTCGCGCCAATCGCGCACGACCCACAAGGTTTGTGCGGGCTGAAACGTATCCATCAAAACTGTGATGCGGTCGAGTTCGCAAAGCGCCTTGATGACGAATACAGGTGCGGGGCACTTTTCCGCGAGTTGTTTGATGGTGGTGACATCACGCATTTCATACTGATCGAAAGCACGTGAATCGGTCTCATGAAACACCTGGGTAACGGCACTGGCATCCAGCACATCCATCAACAGGTTGGTACCGGATCGCTGCATCCCTGCAACAAATACATGCCGCTCAAGGGGTCGCGGAAACAACCGCTGGAACCATGCTTTTCCATAACGCCAGGCAGCATGGCGTATGCGTGTTGGCAAGCTGCGTGCATCATGGCCGGTGGCGGGTTTTTCTGTATTCATTGTTCTGCAGGTCTCACTTTAGCGGCATCAGCCTGCGGAGAGGATTCCAGCAAATGTCCGAATACACGTAACAATTGTTCTACGCGTTTATCCCACTGGTTGTCCTGCGCATATTCGATGATGGCCTTGCGGTCCCAGTCTTTACTGAGTGCGGCATTCAGTGCCGCCTGTAAGGCAGTCGCGTCGCCAAATGGCACGATGCTGCCCAATTCTTCCCGACACACTACTTCCACATTGCCCCCGACATCGGTACTCACAACCGGCAAGCCACACGCCATCGCTTCAAGAAACACATTGGCCCACCCTTCATTGCGGGTAGAGAGGACAAAGACGTCGGAAGCCGACAGCGGCCATTTCAAATCGTCCGGCGGCAGCGGACCGAGAAAATGCACGCGATCAGCCAGCCCTAGCCGAGCTGTCTGCGCGTCGAGTTCAGTGCGCATATTGCCTTCCGGGCTCCCTCCCCCAACGATGAGATAGTGCAGACGGGGCATTTGGGTGATCAGTGCCGGCAAACAGTCGATGACGCGATGCATGCCCTTGCGCTCGACCAGCCCTCCAACCGAAATCAGAACCTGAGCGCTATCCGGCAGGCCATATCGGCGCCGTGCCTCAGCGCGGTCAACGGGATGGAACCGAACTATGTCGACGCCATTTCCAACCACTTCCGCTTTACCAGGCGTTGCACCCAGCTCAAGTGCGAGTCGTTGTAAAGAAGCGGAAACCGAAAAGACATAAGCGGCGGCTTTAAGCGCACGCGACAGCCTTGGGCGCAACGCAGGATTTTTGCTGTGCGGCACTTCGGTGCCACGCAGCGTGATCGTCACGGGCAGACTCAGCCAACGCCCCAAGCGTGTGGCGGCTTCGCCGTCTGGATAGGTAAAGTGCGCGTCGATGAGGCGCGCACCTTCGGCTTTAAGTCGCTTGAGCAACAGAAAACTGCCCAGCGCCATCGACCAGCTATCCAACTGGCGAAACAGGCCGGGTACGGAAAAAAAACGAGGGTGATATACCCGAATCCCTTGCTGGGTTTCTATTGCAGGGGCATAAGGCCGATAGCCGGGGCGAAACCGGCGAATCAGAGACTGACCTGGAAACCACGGCTGCGGCGAGACCACTACCAAGGAGCGATGTTGCGCAACCCTGAACATGCGTTCCCGGATAAACAGGCCCGCACCCGGACGGGCTGCACTCGGAAACAGCGCGCTGAAAACAACCAGTTCAGCCAATGTCAGCCTCCGGCTTCAGCAACCCGCCATAGACGCCACGATAACGTGCGACACTGGCGACCCAGTTGCGCTCGGTTTCGACAAACTGGCGCCCAGTTTGCTTCATGCTGTCCCAGCGCTGCTCGTCCTTCAGCAGCGCTACCACCTTGCTCGCGAGGTCGCCTGAATTGCCTGCGTGGAACAGCACGCCGGTCTTGCCGTCCTGTATCAGTTCCTTGTGCCCGCCGACGTCTGAGGCCACCATCAGCCGGCCCTGTGCCATGGCTTCCAGCGGTTTCAGCGGCGTCACCAGTTCGGTCAGTCGCATAGGATGGCGGGGATAGACCAGCACGTCGACGAGATCATAGTAGCGGTTCACTTCTTCATGCGGGACGCGGCCAGTGAAAACGACGCGGTCTTTCAAATCCAGTGCCATAACCTGCTGCTTTAACTCACGATCCTGCGGCCCACCTCCGACCAGCAAGACTTTGACGTCCGGCATCTGCTTGAGGATGGCCGGCAACGCGGTAATCAGCAGATCCAGCCCTTCATAAGCATAGAACGAACCAATGAAACCCAGCACGCGGCTTCCACCAAGTCCAAGCTTCATCTTCAATTCGACATCAGGCTTGCCGCCTACGGAAAACTGTTCGACATCAACCGCATTTGGAATCACGGTGATCTTGCTCGACTCAATGCCGCGCGCGATTAAATCGGTGCGTAGCCCTTCGCAAATGACCGTGACTGCGTCGGCTTTTTTCACTGCCCAGGTTTCAAGTGCGCGGGTTAGCCGATAGCGTAGGCTGCCTTCTTGCGTGCTGCCATGATCGACTGCAGCATCCTCCCAGAATGCACGGATTTCATAGACAACAGGGATGCCCAGTTTGCGCCCCACACGTATCGCCGGCACCGCATTCAACACGGGCGAATGTGCGTGGATCACGTCCGGAAGCAGTTCACGCGCTAATTGCAGCAAGCGCTTTTCAATGGCGCTCATCACCGCAAACGGATCAGCGCCTGGCAATGTGTTTAACCAGCCCGTCGGTTTGGGCGTGCGATAAAAATGCAGGCCATCGGCCACTTCTTCGTCCACGCTGCAATTCAACTGCTTGGGCCCGGACAGGTGATTCGTCTCCCAGCCCAGCTTTCTTTGATTGCGCAAGATCGCCGCGCTACGGAAGGTGTAACCCGAATGCAGCGGCAGCGTATGGTCAAACACGTGCAGGATTTTCATGCAGCAGCCCGCTCTTTTTCATCAATCCCCAACACCTGGCCTAAAAAGGCATCGAACATCAGCACCGTCCACAGGATCACCGAGTAATCTCGACGGCCGGATTGATGCGCTTCCACCACGGCACGCAGATAGGTCTGATTGAACAAGTCGGTTGATGCCAGTCGCTCACCCAGCACCACATTGCGGATTGTGACCGCCAACGGACCTCTGAACCAGGCAGCCAGAGGAACAGAAAAACCCATTTTCTTGCGGTACAGCACGCCATGCGGCAGATAGGGCTCCATCGATTTTTTCAGTAAATATTTACCTTCGGTGCCGCGTAATTTCAGATCTATGGGTAACCCGGATACCCAGCCCATTAATTCATGGTCGAGCAGCGGTTCGCGCACTTCGAGCGCATGTGCCATGCTGGCGCGATCCACTTTGGTGAGAATGTCGCCGACCAGATAGGTTTTCATGTCGAGATACTGAACCAGCGACAACGGATCGTCAGTGGGTGCGACGGCAGCGTGACGACGCAACACCTCTACCGCTTCGTAACCTTGCAGTTCGCGCTTGAATGAAGGTGAAAATAGCTGCTTGCGTTGCACATCGGACAGCAGCGACACGCCATGAAAATAACCTTCGACCGTGTCGCGCGACAAGGCCTCGAAAGTCGTTTTTGCACGAAACACCTTGGGTGCCCAGTCGGCCTTGGGATACAGCTTTCCGAGCGCACCGAACAGCGGGCGGCGCAGCATCAGCGGCATTACCGAGCGCATCCGCTCTTCGTAGCGAAACCAGCGATAGCGTCGGTAACCCGCAAAATGTTCGTCACCGCCGTCGCCCGACAAGGCCACTTTCACATGTTTTCGTGCCAGTTCACACACCCGATAGGTGGGCAGGGCCGACGAATCGGCAAAGGGTTCGTCGTACACCTTGGCCAGTTTGTCGACCAGGCCGAAGTCGTTGGAGGCAACGGTTTCAACGTGATGATGCGTGCGATAACGGTCGGCGACCTGCTGTGCATATTCAATTTCATTGAAGGCCGGGTCGTCGAAACCAATCGAACACGTATTCACCGGCGTAGAAGACTGCGTGGCCATCATCGCCACCACCGCACTGGAATCCACGCCACCCGACAAAAAGGCACCGAGTGGCACATCAGCAATCATGCGCAGGCGTATCGATTCCTTCATGCGCTCGACCAGTTCATCCATGGCGCTGGCTTCGTCCTTCACTGCCACCGGCGTGAAAGGCATGTCCCAATATTGTTTGGGCAGCGCACGCGGCTGGCCACGTTTGAGCGTAAGGGTAAATCCGGGGGGAAGCTTGTACGCGCGCTTGAAAATGGTGCGCGGTTCGGGCACATAACCGTAGGCGAAATACTCTTCGACCGCCATGGGGTCAATGTCGTGCGTCAGACATGGGTGCTTCATCAACGACTTCAGCTCAGAGCCGAAAATGAATTCGCCGGTATCTAAAAATGCGTAATACAGCGGCTTGACGCCAAAACGGTCGCGCACGACAAACAGCGTTTCCTGGTTACGATCCCACAACGCAAATGCAAACATGCCCCGAAAACGGGCGACGCAGGCCTCGCCCCAGGCTTCCCAGGCATGGACGATGACTTCGGTGTCGGAGTGGGTGCGGAAGGTATGTCCAAGCGCTTCGAGCTCAGGCACCAGCTCCTGAAAATTGTATATTTCGCCGTTGAATACAACGACAACCGAGTTGTCTTCGTTGAACAGCGGCTGCTGCCCGGAGGACAAGTCAATAATCGACAGGCGCCGGTGGCCCAGCCCTATGCCCGGCTCCAGATGCAAACCGCCTTCGTCGGGGCCGCGATGAAATTGGGTTTCGTTCATTCGATGCAACAACTCGCGCGAAATCTCGCTCTTGTCGCGGGTGTCGAAGATGCCGGTAATGCCGCACATGATTATTATTTATCCCTATAGCTGTCGAGTTCTCGGGCCGCTTGATGGCACTTCAGCGCCAACGTCCCAGGGTTTGATCGTAAACCGTGGCATAGGATTCGGCCATGGCAGGAATACCGAAGCGCTGCTCGGCATAGCGCCTGGCATGGCCGGCGTGCTCAGCGATGCGCGCGGGCGTATCCAGATAAGATAGCAAGGCCTGTGCCAGATTGGCCACGTCGCCCGGTTGAACCAGCAATCCATTGATGCCCGGTTCCACCAGTTCGATGTTGCCCCCAACTGAAGTCGCTATGACTGGCACACCACTCGCCATGGCTTCCAGAATGGTATTGGAAATGCCTTCATTCTTGGAAGGCAGCACAAACACGTCGAATGTCTGCATGACTGCTGCAATGTCGTGACGCTCACCCGGTAGCCAGGCGAGATGCGCCAGACCCGCAGCCTGCAACAAGTCTATACAGTCCGCACGCGCAGGACCTTCCCCCACGATGACCAGCCGGGCATGTGCAGCGCGTTCCGGTTGCTGTTGCAACAACTGAATAAAGGCACGTGTGAGGGTGGGGTAATCCTTGACCTCAACCATACGTCCAACCGAGCCAAACACAATACAGCCCTCGTCGGCAAAGCCAGGGGGAAGCAGGTCGGGTTTCGCATCTTCGCGCGGATGAAACTTGATGCTATCCACTCCACTGTATATTTGATGCAGCTTGCGCGGCGGCACGCGTATGGCCAAACGCAACCAGGTTTCAATGTCCTGGCTCACGGCAATGTAATTTGACACAAAGGGCTGGGCGGCACGCCGTAACAGATTGTATTTCCAGTTCTGCCCATACAGATCGAACACGTCTCGTCCATGTTCCCCGTGTATGGTTGCACGGACTCCGATCAACGCAGCGACAAACTGCGCTTCAAGCGCAGCCAGATTACGCGTGTGGATCAAGTCTGGCTTAAGTCGTCGCAACAGTTTCCACAGCCGCACTATCCAACTCAAGCCGTGTCCAGGCGCGCGGTGTAGCGCATAAAAATCCACCGGCTGTGCGTGGATTCGTTGACTGAAATCACTGTAATCCGTGAGTGCGATGATGCTATGTCGAAAGCGACCCGGGGGGAGCGTATTGAGCAGGTTCACCATTCCGTTTTCCATGCCGCCGGTATCGAAGCGGTGGACAATATGTACGATATGGGGAATCACTTTCCGCCTACCCGATCCAGCGCGCGCCCGATTTCAGGCTTCATGTCAGCCGCAAAAGCCGCCAGGGTGTGGCTTGCAGCATCGATCCCGACTTCATCGTATGGGGTTGTGATCAACACCGACAGACCATCGTCACGTGCCAAACGAACCCGATCCATGGCCAGCATCAATTTTGCAGTGTAGTCGTTGACTGTTACATGCTGATTGATCTGGTTCCATTGCCACACCAGCAAACGCTGTCCGCTGATGCTGCGCATCTTGGCCTGACGCACCTGCTGCACTTGCCCATCTATTTGCACCGAGATCACGGCTTCGCCGATATTCGACCATACCGGGTCTTTCTGCCTGATCATGAAATTCTGCGAGTTGATGAGCTCGGCGTCCTGGCGTTGCGTACCGTAATAATTCAGATCCAACACTACATTACGCCCCGTCTGCGTATACACGCGACGTAGATGACGGTCCGCGCCAACCCAATGCGGTGTCCAGGTTGTGAAGAGCGGCCCAGGCTGCCATCCGCCCTGCGTTTCCACCTGCAATACAGGCATGACAGGCAATGGACGTGCATTCAACCACGCAGCGTAAATCGGCCACAGGGATGCAACCAGCAGGGTGCCAAGGACCATAAGCAGAATCGGCCTACGGGGTTCGAACTCACCGACTTGCCGGGTTGAAGCCGAATCCGCAGACTCAGGCTCAGGCAGGTCATCCTCTCTCCAGAATCCGCCTATCCAAAACAGCAACATCATGACCAAACCAAAAAACACCCAGCCGTAGATGTAATGATCAATACCCAGCGCCAGTTTCATGTCGGACAGATGCGCAATCATCACGATCATGTAGGCACGCCCACTGTTCGCCAGGATGGGCACAATAATGGCCGCGATGGAAAACAACACGCGCCGTTTCCAGGAGCGATAGGTGAGATAAGCGTACAACACGCCGAGCGTCACTGAGGCAATCAGATAACGCAGACCGGAGCATCCCTCCACCACCGACCAGTCGCCGCTCGGAATGCTGAAAAATGTACCTTCCCGGAATACCGGTATACCCGTGGCTTGCAGCAGTGCCACCGTGAAATCTGCAGTCACCCCCATTAACGGTTCAATCAGAAACTCACCGACTGGAACCGCAAAAAGCAGGAACATGAGCGGAAAGAATACTGCGCGAAAAAAGGGCAAGCCCAGCAGTGTCCACACGGACGCGATTAACAGGACGATGAAGGCGTACTGTTCGACTACATTGACGCTGCCAGCATCAGCCAACAACCAGCCCGCGCCCGCCAGGCCCAACAACACAAGACCACGCGGGTCGGAATGCGGCGGAATTTTTGCCAGCGCATGCCGTTTCCGCCAGATCAACCAGATTGTGATCGGGAAAATGAGATAGCCATGCGCAAACGTTTCAGAGCGCTCCCAGACTTCGGCCATCGAGTAAAACGTCGACCAGAACAGGACAAACAGAATCAACAACACACCGAGGGTCAATGCGCCCGAATAAAGCCATCTATTTTTTAGCGTGGCAAACTGGGCTTGGATCATGTCACTCATTGGGCGTGTATCTCCGATACAGAAGGGGGGACCAGCGGCGATTCAAATAAAGCATCAATCACAGCAAGATTTCGGGCCCAGTCGTAATGCGCCAACACGCTTTCACGGGCCAGGGTCGCCGATTCCGGGTGCTGCAATTTGTCTACTACGGCCCGAGCGAACTCGGCCTCACCGTGGGCCAAAGTGAAGTCACGCCCCGCCTCAGCGCGCAGGCCTTCGGCCGCCTGGGCACTGGCAATAACCGGACGCGCCATCGCCATGGCTTCCAGCACTTTGTTTTGCACCCCGCGTGCGATACGCAGCGGGGCGACTGCACAGGCGGCATGGGCCAGGTAAGGCCGCACATCGGGAACACCGCCTGTGACGACCACGCCGGGATGGCCAGCCAGCGCGAGAACGGCCTCGCTTGGCCGGCTGCCCACAATGGTGAACTGCGCAGCTGGAATCACTTCACGAACCCGCGGCAAGATATGCTCGGCAAACCAGGTGACGGCATCCACATTCGGCCAGTAATCCATCGCCCCGGTAAAAACTATGTTTTGACCCGTTTGAACATAGGGATTGGCATAATTACGACCGGGTGAAAAGTAGTCGGCATCCACCCCATTCTCAAAGGCCGTGATTTTATGGTGTGCCTGCGGCGCGCGTTGTTGCAGCAGGGCCGCCTCGGCCTGTGACACCAAGAGCGTGGCATCAAAATGCTGCGCCACCTGGCCTTCCCATTCGGCCAGTTTCCGACCTTCCCGGCCATATACCCAGGCAAGCGGCCAGCGTTGTGTCGGTGCATATTGTGTCCATTTATCAGAATCAACATCGACCATATCAAGCACGCGCCGCTCGAGCGTATCTGGCATGAACTGCGCCATCGCCGAAGAAAAAGCCAGGCCACGCGACACTGTTCCCGTATCAGCCAAGCCGGCCGCCCAATGTTGGAGCGCTGCGTTGCGGTAATACGGCAGGGTGAGTGCCTCGCCAGAAAATAAACCACGAAGACTGCCCAATTTGGCCCGGCGCGGGTTCAACGGCAGCAGCTTGATCGATGCACAATAGGGTTTCAACGCATCCTGATATTGCCAATCGTCGGGGTCATCCACAAACGCACCCAGGTGAATGGCGTAACGTGTACTGAGATGGCGCAACAAATGAAACGAGCGAATCTTGTCGCCTTTATTGGGCGGAAAGGGAATGCGATGGGCCAGAAACAGCAATCCGTCCATCGATCAGCCTAAATTCTTGACGATATAGGGCCCAACGATATTGGCAACTGTCAGTGGCATCTTTTTCCAGGCCTGGATGAAAAGCCGGTATTTTGGATTGAGTGGATTGATCTCGGGTACGGTTTTGTCCATCACCAGGAAATACTCGTAATACAGCGGCGTGGCTTCAAAGCCCCAGTTCTTCTTGAAATCGAACGAACCGGTACCGCGTTTGCTGCGACCAAAATCGAACACTTTCAGTCCGCGCTCGCAGCCGCGCCGCATCAACTCCCAATACATGAAATCGTTGCCTGCCACGGCACGCGCAGCATCCACGCCTCCACCGTAATACGGAATCACTTCATCGCGAAAATAAAATGACAGCACACTGGAAATTACCTTGCCATCCAGTGTGATGGTTAACACTTCACAATCGCCGGCAAACTCGTCTTTCAGCAGCCGAAAAAATTGTCGCGAGAAAACGGGCGTACCCAAACGATGCACGCTCGCCGAGTAGGCCTGAAAGAAGCGCGTGGTGTCAGTGTCGATCTCGCTCACCAACCCCGCCTTGATGCCTTTTCTCACCATGGCCCGCTGCTTGCGCGGGATAGCCGTCATGTTGGCCTCAAGCTCGGGGTCTATGGCTTTCTTGAACGTGACGTACAGATCCTTGGTGGGCCAGTCTGCATGCCGGGCAACCTGGTTGCGGCATTCATAGGCACCCACCTTGAGTTGAGTCGCAAGCGTCTGTGCCGCTGCGTCGAGTGCCTCTATGGCAGCTTCATCGTCAGCTAAAATGCCGCCGTAGGCACAAAACGGCAGTGACCCCAGACTATGGCCAAACAGGAGGCTGTTGATTTCTGCCAAGGGCAGCACGCCCACAATGCGCTCACCGCGCATCGCCAGCAAAAAATGCGTGCGGTGGCCAAACGCATCTTTGATTACCCGCTGCCAGCCAGCGCGATGAAAAAAAGTCGCGTCGGGATGGGCCAGCACATAGTCATCCCATCGGGATACGTCGTGTTGTCGCAACGGCTGAACCGTGATCTCAGCCACTTCGCCTACGCTCACACCGACAGGCATGCGCGCTTCGGGCAGTTCTGATCGGGAATTCAATTGGCGGCAAGGAACACGCGGTCGATGCGGTCCCATTCGAAGTCGTTCAGCAGATGACGCAACCTTCCCGGCATACGGTGCAGGTTCACATAATGACGAAAGTGCGTTTTGGCGGACAAACCGGACTGGCGCGGCTGCTCGGCGTCGATCTCCCAGGGGTGGAAATAGAACATGCACGGCGCTTGATCCTGCGCATTGACGCGGCGCAACATCCAGCGCGATAACGCATAGGGCAGCAGGCGGAACCAGCCGCCCCCCGCCGCGGGCAAATTGCGGCCCATCAACATGACGGTTGTTGGCGGCAACTCCAGAATGCCGTTCTCGCCATTGGGGCGATGTGCGAAACGCGGTGCATCGGGCATGCCGTAATGATCGTGGCGTACCGGATAAATGCTGGAGCTGTACTCGTAACCCGCATTTTCCAGTTCTTCGACCGCCCACCAGTTTTTCTCGTTGATTGAAAAACTCGGCGCACGGTAGCCGCGAACCCCCACGCCCCCAAGCGCTTCCAGAATGTGTTTGGCGCGGGTGATGTCATCGCGAAATTGTTCAGGGGTGAGATCGCTGGCACGCTGGTGACCGTAGCCATGACTGGCGAGTTCATGGCCGTTCTCAACAATACGACGCACCACTTGAGGATAGCGTTCAGCAATCCAGCCGAGGGTGAAGAAGGTCGCCTTGGCATCCGCCTCATCCAGCAGGCCGAGGATCACATCGACGTTGCGTTCGACCCGACAAGGCAAGGAATCCCAGTCTTCACGCCGGATATGCGGCGCAAATGCCGAGACCTGAAAATAGTCTTCGACATCGATCGACATCGCATTTTTTATCGTGGCGTTTTTGATCCCGGTCATTTACGCTGCCTTGAAAGTGCTGCCGGGTGTGATTGCCGCCTCGATGCGCGTGCCCTTGTGAGGTGGCAACCAGCCCTTCAGCGTATGCGCGATGCGCATTGCAGCGCGTCCATCCCAGTATTCGGGTATGCGTCCGGCCTTGCCGCCATTGTCCATCACGTCGTTGAAGGCTGCCCGAATTGCGTCGGGGTTCGGGCCAACCAGGATGTTGGTCCCTTCGACGATCGTGATCGGGCGTTCGGTGTTTTCACGCAGCGTCAAACAGGGCACGCCCAGCGCAGTCGTTTCTTCCTGTATGCCGCCAGAATCGGTGAGCACCAGTTTTGCATCACGCATCAGGCCCAGCATTTCCAGGTAACCCAAGGGCGGCAAGATATGCAACCCATCAAGTTTGGCGGTCATTCCAAACTTCTCGATATTTCCACGTGTACGCGGATGCATCGGTATCACCACGGGCAATCTGCGGTTGATTTCGCCCACCACATCGAGCAGCGCAGCAAGCGTTGCGGGATCGTCAACATTGGATGGGCGATGCAAAGTCAGCACCGCGTACTCGGCAAGAGATGTACCCAACGTCTGGCTAGCCGGCACCGCATGCTCAAGGTTGCGGTACAAGGTATCGATCATCACGTTGCCGACAAACTCGACACGCGCAGGGTCAATCCCCTCGCGCTGCAGGTTGGCAAGCGCACTCTTCTCGGTAATAAACAACAAGTCAGAGATCTGGTCGGTGAGCACGCGGTTTATTTCTTCCGGCATGCCGCGGTCATAGCTGCGCAGACCGGCTTCAACGTGGATGACTTTTACGCCACGCTTGGCCGCTACCAGCGCGCACGCAATGGTGGAATTGACATCGCCCACCACCAGCACCGCCTGAGGTTGCACACTGTCAAGCACCGGCTCGAAGCGTTTCATGACTTCGGCTGTTTGCACGGCATGACTGCCGGAGCCCACTTCCAGGTGATGGTCTGGACGCGGAATCCCGAGGTCGGCGAAGAAGCTGTCACTCATTGCCGCATCGTAATGCTGGCCCGTGTGCAGCAACTGCGCGGCGATTCCGGTTTCGGCCAGTGCTGCCATGACCGGTGCGATTTTCATGAAATTGGGGCGCGCCCCTGCGACACATAATATCTGGGTCATAGCTGGCATTAACCTAGTAACGGCAGTTGAACGCGCCTGATGGTGCGTCTGGTCGGGTGGCTGCCGCGAAGCGACGAGGCGGCAGGCCGGTGCCTGCAACGAGGAGCGACAAAGGCAGGCGCATACGACTCCACACGGGCTTCAGCCCGTAGTGGATCGGAGTCCCCTTGTGGGGCACGACCAGACGTGCCAGCGGGCGCGTAGCGTTCTCACCCATATGGTGAAGATTATCGAAGGCAGAGAAGTCAGTACTCATGCGGCATTCCAAAAGGTGAAGAGCGGTCAACTGCCGTTTCTAGGTTAGTGCGTAGCGTCGTGATGTTCGGACGGGTTGGCTTCGTCCGCTTCAGCCTGACGATCACTCACGGTATAGAGAATCTTGCGCACGATAGGCAAGATACGATTGATCGAGCGCTCCATTTGTTCGACACGTTGCGTCAGGCGAACCGAATCTTCATTGTGCAACACGCCGCCTGCAGGGGTGTGATTGTTAACCCCGGTGGAACCGTGAAAATCCTGGTGGGCCACTTCGCTTTTCAGGTCGGTGATAACTTCGTTAACCTCAGCCTCGCCGAAGTGGCTCTTCTCTTCGAGAAAACCAAACAACAACAGCCGATCACACGTGGTGTTGAGACGTCGTGGAATGCCTCCGGTAAATAGATGCAAGGCAGCAAAAGCTTCGCTGCTGAATCCCGGTGAACCATCCCAGCCGACCGTCCGCAGTCGATGTTCGATATAGCCCCGGGTTTCGTCAGCATCGATAGGACCCAGGTGATACGAAGCCACCACACGTTGACGCAACTGCTGCATATCCGGACTTTGCAGGATGCCGCGAAACTCGGGCTGCCCCAGCAAAAAGGTCTGGATCAGGGAGCGTTCGTTGTTCTGGAAGTTGGAAAGCATGCGCAATTCTTCCACCGCGCGCGGTGTCAGGTTCTGCGCTTCATCCACCACCAAAAGCGCGCGCTTACCCTGGCGAGTTGCGGCAATCAGGAAGTTTTCCAGGTTCTTTAACAGTGAAGACTTGGTCAGCCCTTCGTGCTCCAGACCAAATGAGGCTGCCACGCTACGTAGCGTGTCTTCGGCATCCAGTTGCGTCGATACCAGTTGCGCGGCGATCAGGTTGTGGGTTTCCAGCTGCCGAAACAGATTGCGCACCAGAGTCGTTTTGCCCGCACCCACCTCACCGGTAATGACAATGAAGCCTTCGCCGAGTGACAGACCATAGTCGAGATAGGCCATCGCCCGCTTGTGCCCCTTGGACCCATAGAAGAAACGTGGGTCCGGGTTGAGCTGGAACGGCTTGGCACTAAAGCGGTAATAGTCTTCGTACATGAGTGATCCGTTATCTTGGTGGGACACAGCAACAATACTCACCGAATGTGAAGTACTGGCTGTGCCATTCAGGCAGGCGGGTCAGAAGCGCATATTGGCGGTAGCTGTCAGACTGTTTTCATTGAAGTCGGCATTGGGCGCGTCCGAGCTCCGTTGCTGGTAGCGATAGGTCAACGCACCCGACAGGTCTTTATCGAAGCGATGGTCCATTCCCAGACTCAGCGTCGCCAGATCATCTTGACGCGATGGTGTGATCGGAGACACCGTGCTGTTGCGCGTGAGCGTAACACTGCCGTTTGCGTTGGTGCGGGGTGACAGCCGGTAACTGACCGTACCGGACACGCCTTGGGTGTGGTCTTCCGTCCCGGAAATGCTTTGAAAAATGCGCTTGGTATCGAATGCCGACAACCCAAGGCCCAGTCGGCTTCTGGACCATGACACGCCAGCGTTAAACGATTTGATTACATAAACTCCATTGGCCAACACCCGATCAAGGAAACCCGCTGCAATCAAGTCCGACAGTTGAAACCCTAGCGAACTATAATACAAAGCCACTTGGGTCCCGGTATAAGGTCCGTTACAGGTAGGATGAGGCGAATCAGGTGCTTCACGAAGCCTGCGACCGCATTCCCAGTAAATGCGTCCGCTATCCTGCGTCAATTGTTGGGAAATATCGCTCACATCTTCCGAATAACTGACCCGGATATTCGTGGCGCGCATTTTATGGCTAGCCAAGAGGCTGTAGGTCCGTCCGAAATACCGCTCACCTATCGAAGCTTCTATGCTGGTGCGCCGCGAAGGTGCCCAACCAAAGCCACCACTGTAAAAAACACCGTCGGCGCCACTCGCGTTCAAATATTCATTTCGTTCCTGGCCATAGGTTCCAAAAATACGGAACTTGCGGGTGAGTGCATACCCCGCCGTGGCGGATGCGCGTTCGAAGGTTGAATTGCCGCCCGTGGCACTGCTATCCAGCTGGCGGAGCGAATAATTAAGCCCCCAGCTCAGATCATTAAAACGGGGACCGCTGTTCACGCCTGCTGTGAATGTATTGCTTACCGAGTCTGAGCCTGCATTGTCACCAAATATTACGCCGCCCGTCGAAAAACGGGCCTGCCCGGTGGCAAATGTTCCGAACCGCTTCTGAATATAGGGGCTGAGCGAATAAACCCCCACCGTTGCCCGGTTGGCACTATTGGTTGTGGCGTCTGCGGGCGAACCCGTCAACGACAGCAGCGTCTGCGATATGCTGGCGGTGCCGTCCAGAAACAGGAAATCTTCAATCAGTTCGGCCTTGCCCACCGCAGCCAGATTATGAAAAAGGTCGGTGCTGTTGTTCTCGCTATAGCGAGACACGCCAGTCAGGCTGTAATTCATGGTCGCCTGAACGCGGCGCGACCCATGGGATCTCAAGCTGAATCCTGGCGTCACACTCAGAATCAGCGCGTCTTCCGGATTGCTTGCACTCTGATTGACATTGTCTGTGTAGGTGGCTGACGCCCCTACGCTGGGTTCAAAGCGCCAATCAACGGCGTACGCTGGTAACGCACACGCCATCGCCATGAATAAAGACACAATGCCCGCGAGCGGCGCCTGCCGCTGCGAAGATGGGCTCGCATCATGCGGGCCGTGCTTATTTACCGTAGCTGCCATAGTAACCATAGTAGTAATCTGCGCCCGGCGTCGGCGTGGTTTTGTTCAACAACATGCTGACCACTTCACACGACTGGATGTGGCTGAGTGCTTCGCGTACGGCATCCTGCGAGGTTTTTTCGGCCTCTACCACCATGACGATTTGTCCCATGTGTGTGGCCAGAACGCTCGACTCGCTGGTGGCCAGGAGTGGTGGAGAATCGAACAGAATGATGCGGTCCGGATAACGGTTCCCAATATCCTCGATCAATCGGGTCATCGCAGCACTGGCGAGCAGTTCGGTGGCGCGCTTGTAGGTTCGGCCCGCCGGTAAAACCGTCAGCTTGGCAATATCCGTTCTAATCATCACATCGGACAGCTTGAGGTCTTTATCCTGCAACACATCAAGCAATCCCTTGTCAGCATGAATGCCCAGGTATTCGGGGATGCGTGGTTTTGCGACGTCGGCATCGATCAGCAGCACGGTGCGATCCATTTCCATCGCCATTGAAATGGCGAGATTGAGGGCGCAAAAGCTTTTGCCTTCACCCGGCAACGAACTCGTCACCATGATGAGGTTGCCATTCTTGACCCGTGCCGTACCTTGCCCAAAAGCATTGGCAATCAAGGGTCGCTTGATGATGCGAAATTCTTCGGCGATCTGGCTTTTCTCGGCATCGGGTGACACCACGCCCATTCGATGCAGACGCGCCAGGTTAATTGTCTGAACCTGACTGTTGCCCTCCATCACTTCGGCGTCCGGTTCACTGAAAACCGGCTCCACGGGGGTCGCGACAAAGGGCGTCGCCTGACTGCTGCGCTGTTTGTTGAGCGCATCTTCAATCAGGCTGGTTTCCTTGACAGGATCCGTATCGCTGCTCTGGGTCACAGGGCGCGGGACACCTGAACCGATTTTTCCAGCAGCTTTTTCAATAATGCTCATGAATTCTCCTAACCTGCTCGTGACAACACGAGTTGCACGACCATCACCGCGCCATAGGCAGCAATCAAGCTCCCCAGTGCAGCCAGATAAGTCAGCAGGCCTTTGCGTTTGCGGCGCAAGGAATCAACGGTTTCCACCCGTGAAACCGCGCCCAGCAGGGGCAGGCCGGTCAACTCGCGCAAGGCCTTGCGGTCTGTCACGGTGCGGCGCAGCTGACTCAACAGGAAAGCAACCGCGATGCCTGCGACCAAGCCCCCCAGCGTGACCAAAGACAGCAACAGCGGCCGGTTCGGCCACGCGGGCTGACTCGGCACAAACGGCGGATCAATCACGCGGAAATCCACGGTGTCGGTCTTACTTTCAACCTCACCTGACATTGTGACCGACTCACGACGCTTCAATAAAGCATCGTAGTTCTGACGATAAACGTCATAGTCGCGCATCAGCTGAGTGTAGTCCTGCTCCACCTGGGGGATCATGGTGGACGCATTACGCAACTCACTATAACGACGCTGGTATTCAGCCACACGCGCACCCAGCGAGGAGACGGTGGCGTCCGCTTCGGCAATTGCGATGGTGAGTTGTTGATAGACGGGGTTCTGGATTTTTGAGCCTGCCGGGTCTTTTTTACGGTCGGCGAGGTCAATTTTCTTCTGCGCTTCCAGTTTGTCAATCAAACGTTTGGTCGCCTGAATATCAGGGTGTAGATCGGTATATTTCAGGCGGAGTTGATCCATCTGCTGCTGCAGTGCCTGGATACGACCATCCACTTCGCTGCGGGTCGAAACCGCCGCTGCCGCTGCGGTGAGTTCAGGTTCTTCGTCGACCAGCTGACGCTTCAACTGATTGCGTCGATTAGTGGCTTCTTGCTGGTCCAGCTGCGCTTGCCGCAACTGACCAGAAGTTTCGGCCAGCTTGGTGTAATAGTCACCGCCCTGGCCAGGCATCATGCCAATGTGCTTCTGCTTGAATTCCGTAAGTGCGCTTTCGGCATCGTTGAGCTTTTGCTGGTACTGCTGCAACTGTTCTTCAATAAAACGCGCCGAACTGGAAATGTCCTGACGGGTTTTACCCAGGCTGCCTTCCACAAAAATGGTCAACAAGGACTGCACCACTTTTTTGGCCAGATCGCCATTGGCATCCTGATAGCTGATGGTATACAGGTTTTCACGACCCGCATCGGCAATTGAAATCTTACCTGCCAAGCCGTCCAGCATGGATTCGGTCTGCTCTGGCGTTTTGGCCCGCACATCCAGATCGGTCATGCGCGCAACTTTTTCCAGCGTGGGGCGGCTCACCAGCTGACGCGTCATCAGCTTGATCTGCTGCTCCACGTTGGGCTCGGCTGCCAACCCGGCCAACAATGGCTTGAGCAACGTCTGCGTATCAACATAGACACGTGCCGAGGCCTCATAACGGTCGGGAAGCACCATCACCCAGGTCCAACCGACGATGCACACCAGCCAGGCCATCGCCACGCCCCACCAGCGCCGATACCAGGTGGCTTTCGCATACCCCAGAATTTGTTGCAGTACCTGATCCATATGCTATGCGAGTGTTCGTTCCATCAAAAAGAGCAGCCGAGGACGGCGTAAGTAAACTTAGAACAAACTTTCCGGGACCACCAACACATCGCCGGGACGCATATCTACGTTGGCAGAAATGTCACCACCTTTAAGCAGGTCTTCCAACCGAACCCCCAGACGCGCCTGTTTGCCTTCGGTTGTACGAAGAATATAAGCCTTGTTACCTGCCGCGAAGTCGGTCAACCCGCCCACCGAAATCATCAGGTCAATCAAACTCATTTTTTCGCGATAGTTCAGCGCCTGCGGCTTGGCAGCTTCGCCCACCACGCGGATCTGCTGATCAAACGGACCCACGCCGCCCGACACGATCACGGTAACGATGGGTTCCTGAATATATTTGGAGAGTGTCTTTTCGATATCTCGCGCCAGCTGGGTGGGCGTTTTGCCCGAGGCCTGCAGGTCTTCGATCAGATTCATCGTCATCTTGCCATCGGGACGTACCGGGAAAGCGCCAGACACCTCGGGGTTGCGCCAGACAAATACCTGGACCGAGTCACCCGGGCCGACCAGATAGTTCCAGTCAACATTTCCCGTCTGGGTCGGTGCGGGCGGATAAGCGGGTGTACTGGAACAGCCTGCCAGCGCAGAAATTGCCAACACGACGCTAGCGCGTGCGATGTGCTTGTTGATCGTAATCATGTCCATCCTCCCTTATAGTTGCAATTAATCTGCGACATTATGCCAGAGCAGATTAAATATCTAACCTAATCATCACAATACATAAGCAATTCACAGGCCAGCCCAACCTATGCCCGGGAATCCCACTACCATCAGGAATTGACTTGATTGCACCCTGCTAACGCGACGACCTGCCAACAGCAGCGTCATGAAGTCATCGCCTGCCAAGGTATTATGCCGCCATGACCCATACCACAATCGACAGCCTGGATACCCTGCGCCTGCGCATTCGCGAATTTGCCTGCGCGCGCGCCTGGGAACGCTACCACACCCCCAAGAATCTGGTGATGGCGTTAAGTGTGGAAGCATCAGAGTTGCTGGAGCCGTTTCAATGGATGACGGCAGAACAGAGTCAGCAGCTGAATGCCGAGCAACATGAGGCGGTCCGCCAGGAAATCGCCGACGTGCTGATTTATCTGACCCGGCTGGCCGATATTCTGGAAATCGACCTCTTGGAAGCAGCTGCCGACAAGTTGGCTATTAATGCGCGAAAATACCCGGTCGACCAAGCGTACGGCAACGCGCTCAAGTCTTCGGAGCACCTCTAAAAATCCAGATTTCATACCCGAAAAGGGCATAAATCCCAACTGCGGCGTTGCAGGAAAAATTTTATGTCCCCGGCCTGACAAGGGACGGTATCCCTTGCGGGCTTGCTGACATATCAAACATATGCGGCGCTGCGAAATTTTTCCCGCGCCTTGCATTTGGGCGAACTCTGAATTTTTAGAGGTACTCTTCGGTCAACCTATCCAATCAAAACAGCTCAGATGACTAAGCCTTATTACAAGCACCATGTTTTTTTCTGTACCAATCTACGCGATGACGGCGCCCAATGCTGCGGTGCCTCTGGCGGCCAGCAGATGCGCGACTATTTAAAGAAAAAATCCAAACACGCCAACCTCGCCGGCAAAGGCAAGTGCCGCATCAACAGCGCCGGTTGCCTGGACCGCTGCAATGAGGGGCCGGTTCTGGTCGTCTATCCCGAAGGCGTCTGGTACACCTATGTGGATGAATCCGATATTGATGAAATTTTCGATATGCACCTCAAGCAAGGTCACATCGTCGAACGCTTGAGACTGAAGTGAAACGGTTCAAACTGCGTATCCCGGTGCCGGCAGGCAAGCTGGAAACGGTGATCGACGATCCGGAAACCGATCGCCGCGGCCTGCTGCTGGTCGCCCATCCCCACCCCCTACACGGCGGCAGCATGGACAACAAGGTAGTCACCACGCTAGCCAAAGCAGCCAACGAAGCCGGCTGGGTATCGGTGCGCCCCAACTTTCGCGGCGTTGGCATGAGCGACGGAGCATTCGATGCCGGCATCGGCGAAACCGACGATTTGCTTGCGGTTGCACACTTTGTCGAGGCCAGTTACCCGGGGCTGCCTTGGGCTTTGGCCGGATTTTCATTCGGCGCCTTCGTCCAGCACCGGCTTTGCCAACAACTTGATGCGCGCCGGCTGATTCTGGTTGCGCCAGCAGTCACCCTGTACGCGTTTGATCCGGTGCCAGCCGACACCGTCGTCATTTATGGCGACGCCGACGAACTGATCCCGCCCGCCGCCATTCAACGATGGGCTGAGCAGCAGCACCTCACACAAAAAATCATTCCGCAGGCCGGACATTTTTTTCACGGAAAACTGAAAGAGCTTAAACAGGCTTTCATGGAGGCCTGCCCATGCTGAAGGTACGCGGGCTCACCAAAAAATATGGTGACACCGAGGTCTTGCGCGGCCTAGACCTGACGGTCCAGCGGGGTGAGTGTTTTGGTCTATTGGGTCCCAACGGTGCTGGCAAAACCACCACACTGCGATTGTTGCTGGGGTTGATCGAACCCGACAGCGGCAGTATTGAGCTAGCCGGTTTTGCCGTGCCCAAGCATGCGCGCGAGGCGCGGATGAAAGTCGGCGTAGTGCCACAGATGGACAACCTCGACCCTGATTTCAGCGTACGCGAAAACCTGTTCGCCTACGGCCGTTACTTTGGCATGGACAAATCCGCTATCGCTGCGCGCGTACCCCATTTGCTGGAATTTGCCGGATTGGCGAACAAGGCCGATGCGCAGATCACGCAATTGTCGGGTGGGATGAAGCGGCGGCTCACTCTGGCGCGCGCGCTGGTACACGACCCCGACATCCTGTTTCTCGACGAGCCCACCACTGGACTTGATCCACAGGCGCGCCATCTCATCTGGCAAGGGCTGCGTCAACTGATCGCTGACGGCAAAACCATCGTGCTGACCACGCATTTCATGGACGAAGCCGAGCGGCTGACCGATCGCCTCGCCATCCTCGACCATGGCTGCCTTGTCGCTGAAGGGGCACCGCGTGCATTGATTGAATCGCACATTGAACCGGTGGTGGTCGAAGTATTCGGCGAAGGTCTGGCCGACTGGACGCGCAATCACGCGCCAAGCTTGTGTCAACGCTTCGAGACCGTCGGCGAAACCCTGTTCTGCTACATCAGCAACGCAGACACCGTGATCAATGCACTGAAACACACCCCAACCTTACGCTATCTGCATCGCCCCTCCAGCCTCGAAGACGTTTTTCTCAAACTTACCGGGCGTGATTTACGTGATTAAGCTACTCCACCTGCCCCAATTGTCATGGCGCTTTATCCCGGTGTGGCATCGCAACTACCTGGTGTGGAAAAAGCTCGCCATCCCGGCCATACTCGGCAACCTCGCCGACCCGATGCTCTACATGCTCGGACTCGGTTACGGCCTCGGCAGCCTGCTTCCGGATGTCGGCGGCATGCCCTACCTCACCTTCCTCGCCGCCGGCACAGTGGCCTACAGCACGATGAACGCCGCCACCTTTGAGGTGCTGTATTCGAGCTTTTCGCGCATGCATGTGCAACGTACCTGGGATGCCATCATGAACGCGCCGATGACGCTCGACGACGTAATGCTGGGCGAACTGACCTGGGCGCTGACCAAAAGCCTGCTTTCCGGGCTGGCGATCCTGGCGGTGATTTGGGGATTGGGATTGTTCGGCAATTTCTGGATGACTCTATGGATCATCCCGGTGGTCGCGCTGGTAGGGTTCTGCTTCGGCGGGATGGGACTGGTAATGAACGCCGTATCGCCCAGCTATGACTTTTTTCTCTATTACTTCTCACTGGTGATCACGCCGATGGTGCTGCTTTGCGGGGTATTCTTCCCGGTAACGCAATTACCCGAAGCGGTTCAGCGCGTCTCGGCATGGCTACCACTGACCCACGCAATCGATCTGGTGCGTCCGCTGGTCACCGGCAACGTTCCCGACGCTATCGGGCTGCACGTCGCCGCCTTGCTGATATACGGCAGTCTGGGTTACGTGATCGCGCTGGCACTGACAAGGCGGCGTCTGTTGAAGTAAAGCC
>JAAFGW010000305.1 GCA_010365175.1 Sulfuriferula multivorans
TGCCAGCCGACCTGATGCGTGCGGCACCAGCGGCCTACCGCCAGATCACGCTGATAGCTGATGTCGTTGCCGGTTTCTTCATGGGCGAACAGGTCGGCAATAGGTGATTGACGAAGCAGCGCATCAAGGATGTCCACCACCTCGCCCACCGCAACATGCAGGCAACCACCGCGCCGTGCCAGTGCCGCATCCAGCTCGCTCAGGCTTTCGAGCAGAAACTGGTAATGCTGATTGGAAACGTCCTGTGCCGCCCACATCGCCGGCTCGATCACGTACAGACACAGCACCGGACCGCGGGCCGCAGCAAGGGTGAGCGCTGCATGATCGTGCAGGCGCAAGTCGCGTTTGAACCAGACGACGCTGAGGGTCATGGCAGGAAAGTGGACAACATGACGGTGGCAGGAATGAACATGGCGGATCACAAGACGGCGAGGTGCGTCAGTTTGACAGCATTCGCCAAAGTCGTTCTGGCGGCCCATTGCGCGTAGTCTGTTGAGCGCGCGTGAGGCAAGCACAGTAAATTTATTAACCGCGCCAGGTGTATTTTCGTATAATTCGACAATTATGGAATAGTCGAAGTCAATCCGACGCCACCACCCTTCCCACCCTCCAAGACAGGAACCCCCATGTCCGCCCAATGTGAAGTTACCGCCAAACGTGCCGCCAACGCACCCATGTCATTTTTCGAGCGTTACCTCAGTGTTTGGGTGGCGCTGTGCATCGTGGCAGGCATCGCGCTGGGCCAGTGGCTGCCGGGCGTATTCAGGGCCGTTGGTGCGATGGAAGTGGCCAAAGTCAATTTACCGGTCGGGCTGCTGATCTGGGTGATGGTGATTCCGATGCTGCTCAAGATCGACTTCAGCGCAATGCGCCAGGTCCGGGGCCACCTGCGCGGCATCGGCGTGACGCTGTTCATCAACTGGCTGGTCAAACCGTTTTCGATGGCATTGCTCGGCTACGTATTCATCCGTGTGCTGTTCGCCCCGCTATTGCCGGCTGAGCAGCTCGACAGTTACATCGGCGGCCTGATCCTGCTCGCCGCCGCGCCCTGCACGGCGATGGTGTTCGTCTGGAGCCGGCTCACTGGCGGCGATCCGTATTTCACCTTGTCGCAAGTGGCGATAAACGACTTGATCATGGTGTTTGCGTTTGCACCACTGGTGGCGTTTTTGCTGGGGGTCTCGAGCATCACGGTGCCGTGGGATACGTTGGTTACCTCGGTCGTGCTGTACATCGTGGTGCCGGTAGTCATCGCGCAGGTGCTGCGCAAGCTGATGCTGGCGCGCGGGCAGGAGAGCTTTGATGCGGTGATGGACAAGCTCCAGCCGCTGTCGATCGCCGCACTGCTCGCCACGCTGGTCTTGCTGTTTGCCTTCCAGGGCGACGCCATCATCAGCCAGCCGCTGATAATCCTGCTGCTGGCCGTGCCTATCCTGATCCAGGTGCTGTTCACGTCTTCGCTGGCTTACTGGCTCAACCGCAAGCTCGGAGAAAAGCATTCGGTGGCTTGCCCGTCAGCGTTGATAGGCGCATCCAATTTTTTCGAACTGGCAGTGGCGGCGGCGATCAGCATTTTCGGATTCGAATCGGGGGCGGCGCTGGCGACCGTGGTTGGCGTGCTGATTGAAGTGCCGGTGATGTTGCTGGTGGTGAAGGTGGTTAATGCCAGCAAGCCTTGGTATGAGGCGGGTTTGCGGAAGTAAATCACGGGTCGCATGGCTTTCGAGCTGCCTTGTAAATCAGCTTTTGATTGAGATCGAACAACGCATTTCGAGGAAATCATAACTATCGTGCATGGACGGACTTCATCGAAACTCCACACCACATTGAGGATAGTGCCATGCACCAGATAGTCGCAAAGACCTTGGGGGGTCTCTCGGTTCAGTATTATCTCCGGCAATTTTTTTTCGGATTCTGTTTGCTCACAGCCTCCTATTTCATTCTGAAAAATAATCCTCAGCCAATCCCTGTTGGTATGGCCATATTCTTGTGTGTCAATACTCTGCTTTATCCTTACTCACGCTTTGTGTATGAACGCCTTATTCATTTTATTGTTGGGGATAATCTGTTCATCGTGAATGCACTATGGTTGCTAGCGATAAAACTATTAACAATGCTCGTGTGTTGGGTCATGGCGATTTTCATCGCGCCGATCGGGTTGGTGTATCTCTATTTGCATCACAGCATGAAAAAATGAGTCGCATTGTGGCTTGTTCGCCTGCACTACCGGCAGGCTGCCCCGGGAAGCGGGAGAAACGAAACTGTACGCTAAGAATTTTTTTCCCTTGATTGCTTCTGAGTTTGACTCAGCGGCTACCGATGAAATGCAGTTGCCTCAGACGATCAATCGTGACTGTTGTATTGCCTGTCGGTTCGCATCATCTAGCGAGTACATCTGTCCTGCCT
>JAAFGW010000306.1 GCA_010365175.1 Sulfuriferula multivorans
GATACCGGTGGACTTCAGGTATTCCTCGGCACGTTTGGCAATGGCCCGCGGGTCGCGGTCATAGCCTTGCATGGTCGAGGGTTCGATGATGTCGCAGATCAGAATCAGGGTCGGATCTTCGGTGAACGGGTCGAGCACGGCAGTGCTGTCGTCGGGCAGCAGAATCATGTCGGAGGCTTCGATACCCTTCCAACCTTGCAGGGAGGAGCCGTCGAACATCTTGCCGACTTCGAAGAAGTCGTCATCTTCTACATCACGAGCCGGAATAGTTACGTGGTGCTGCTTGCCCTTGGTGTCGGTGAAGCGCAAGTCAATCCACCGCACGTCGTGTTCTTTGATCAGTTGAAGCGACTTCGACATGGTGTCCTCCAGATGAGAGCTGTAAGTAGTCAGCCCCAAAAAATTCATGTAACGCCGGGCGGCATAGTCCGTCAGGCGTATCTGCCTCACAAGAGAGCAAATTGCATGCCAGCGCCCTAGCGTGGGTTGGACCCTGGCTTAGCCGCGCCAGTAGAGGATTTTTGGGCGTTCGCGAGAATTAAATGCACCAACATAATGCACTGCAGAATCAGCGTGCTTTATTTTGGTGCGCGCCACTGAGTGCAATAAGAAAACTGGTTAAACCTTGAGCGATTTCCGCTATAATCCGCGACCCTCTTTTTTGGCTGGCATTGCGCGCACTGTTTTCATGAAACTAATTGTTAAAGTCTTTCCAGAAATCACTATCAAGAGCCGGCCGGTGCGCAAGCGCTTTATCCGGCAGCTGGCGAAGAATATTCGCTCGGTTACGCGCGATCTGGACCCGGATTTACGGGTCAGCGGCGTGTGGGACAACCTTGAGGTCGAAACCCGGCTGGACGAGCCCAAGACGCTGCACAACCTGATTGAGCGCCTGAGCTGCACGCCGGGTATCACGCACTTTCTTGAAGTTCATGAATACCCGCTGGGCGATCTGGACGACATCACCGAAAAATGCCGAGTGCATTACGCCGACTTATTACCGGGCAAACTGTTCGCCGTGCGCTGCAAGCGCGCCGGCAAGCACAGTTTCAGCTCCATGGACGTCGAGCGGCATGTGGGCAGTCAATTGCGCCAGCAATGCGGCGCGGCCGGCATCTCCCTGAAAACCCCGCAAGTGCGGGTGCGCATGGAAATTCGCGATCAGCGCTTGTTCGTTGTGCATCATCAGCACGAAGGCCTCGGCGGTTTCCCGCTGGGCGCGCTGGAGCAGACGCTGGTGCTGATGTCCGGCGGTTTTGACTCGACGGTGGCGGCCTATCAGATGATGCGTCGCGGCCTGATCAGCCATTTTTGCTTCTTCAACCTAGGCGGCCGCGCCCATGAGTTGGGCGTTATGGAAGTGGCGCACTACCTCTGGGACAAGTTCGGCCGCTCGCAGCGCGTACTGTTTGTCAGCGTGCCGTTCGAAGAAGTGCTCGGCGAGATCATCGGCAAGGTCGACAATGCCCACATGGGCGTGGTCCTAAAACGTATGATGTTGCGCGCCGCGACGCGTGTTGCCGATCAGTTGGAGATTGACGCGCTGGTCACCGGCGAGGCAATTTCCCAGGTCTCCAGCCAGACGCTGCCCAATCTGGCGGTGATCGACGCGGTAACCGACAAGCTAGTGATGCGTCCGTTGATCGCTAGCCACAAGCAGGACATCATCGACACCGCCGAGCGCATCGGTACAGCCGAGTTCGCCAAGCATATGCCCGAGTACTGTGGGGTGACTTCGGTCGGCCCGACCACCCGCGCCAAGCCTGCGCGAGTAGTCTACGAAGAAGCCCAGTTCGACATGGGCGTGCTGGATCGCGCGTTGGAGCGCACGCGTCTGGTGCCGATCGATCGGGTGATCGACGAGTTGGGCGAGGATATTCAGGTCGAGGAAGTCTGTGAGGCCTTGCCTGGGCAGATAGTTCTGGATATCCGCCATCCTCATGCCCAGCAAGATCTGCCGCTGGAAATCGGCGGCATAGAGGTGCAAGCGGTGCCATTTTTCGCCCTGAACACACAGTTCAAGACGCTGGATGCCGTCCGTCAGTACCTGTTGTATTGCGACAAAGGCGTGATGAGTCGCCTGCATGCCCACCACCTGCTCAGCGAGGGATATGCCAATGTGCGCGTTTATCGTCCGGCATAAGAAAATAGGGCTGAATGGCGGTACTCTCCGCCATCGCCCCCCCGACCGACCTGCTGTAACCGTTTGATAAGATTCTCAGCAATAGCGGCCTAAACTAGGCGGCTCACCGAATCCTCTGATCGAGATACACAAGTGATCGAAAAACTACGCAATATCGCCATCATCGCCCACGTCGACCACGGCAAGACCACTCTGGTTGACAAACTCCTGCGTCAGTCCGGCACCCTGGACCGCAAGGAGCTCGACACCGAGCGCCTG
>JAAFGW010000307.1 GCA_010365175.1 Sulfuriferula multivorans
CCATATTGAGTGATATTTTTTCGACAAAGTTATCCGTTGTCTTGGTATAGGGCTTCGTGAAATTGCTGGGGGTTGTTACGCCATTGCCGAGGCAATCTCGGTCTGTGGCATCTCTGGGTTGATAGCGAATACAAATGGAAATTTGGCTGTCATATAGGATTGTTTGCCCGGCCGCGAAGGCGCAGCCAGACGCGATTGCTGCCGGAAAGGCATTTTCCATGGCTTCATCTGGGCGCCTGCGGTAGCCGGCTTTGGCCAGCTCCTGCTGCAAAAATAGCAAAATAAAACGACTGCTTTCCTGATTCTCAGACTGGTTTTGTTGAAAAATATAATTGCGTTTGTTGTCGATATAAACCTGAGTGACGCCGAGTATCAAGAAGCTGCTGATGACGATCGTCACCATGAGTTCTATCATCGATAATCCTGACTGGCGGGTGCGAAAAATCATCAGGGTCGTCCTAGAGTTCAGAGCGCAAGCGGTAATAACAGATGGTGCTGGTGTTTTCATCATCACCGCTGTCCATGCATGCGCCCGCTCTTACTTGCCACGCCAGTTGAATTTCCACGGCCGAGCCTGCAGTTGTACAGGTGCCTGGAACTGTGGTGCGACAGATATAAAAGTCATTAGTGAGTAGGCTTTCGGATACAGGCAATTGCTTGTTGACCTTGTCTGCCCAACAAGCCAGTTGCGCGGAGGCGCTGGTCGGTGTAGCAACGCAATCTGCCGACGAAACTGAGGCAAAGCCAGTGCCGGCAGCCTTGTAGAAGTCGGAGGCAGCGGGTAAGCCTGCCGGTTGCGCGCGCATTAATTCGAGTAAGTCATTGGCCAGCGCAGCAGCTGCGTTTCGCTGCACCGAATCTTGGGTGTAGGTGATCGCTTTGCCCTGCATGGCAACCATGCCCAACACGCCGACGCTGATTAACAGCAAGGCAATCAAGACCTCGATCAAGCTAAAACCACGGTTATTTTTCTGGGTTTTATTCATGGCGTGCATGAGCTCAGTGATGTGCCGTCAACGGCCTTGCCTTTTTGTGAGCTGCGAATACTGCCACTGGGCTGAACCGTAATGGCATAGCCGTTTTCGGCTTCTGCGCCCTGGCAAATAGTAAAATCCACAAGAGAGCCTACCGTGCCATTCGAGTGGAATACCAGTGGCAATGGGCTGGCAGCAATGCTGATGCCGGCAGGATTGTCCATATTGCGTAAGGCTGCACCGCTGCATTGGGTTGCAGGAACGGATGTTCTGACGGCCCATTGCCCAGCGTTTAAGCACACCACCGTAGCGGTATTGTTTTGTACAGCGGTGCTGCGGGCATATTGCAAGAAATTGAGCAGCTCGTTACTGGCCGACTGCGTTCGGTTATCGTTGATCAAACCGGTAAAGCTGGGCACAGCGACAGCGGCAAAAATACCCAGCAAGGCGACCACGATCATCAGTTCTATCAGAGTGAAACCAGGGGACTGCTCAGTACGGCCCATCAAAAAATCCTCGAATGCGGGCGCCAGTAAGCATGCCCAGACTGCTTGTACTTGTCCCTATTGCAATTCGCTTTTGTAGGGTGGGCTTCGCCTACTGCCACTAAATATATGCCTTGGTGAGCTGAAGTCGACCCTGGGGTGTGCCATCCATGCATAACGGATAAAGAGCCATAAATAAAGGATGGGCGCGTCAGGATCACTCACAACCAATGTTTACTTGCTGGTCGGGCTCAAGGCCGCTGACCCGTCGCAAGCGGCCTTGTCGATTAAGCACCATTTGTAGAATCACTTCGTTTTGGTTATTGCAGAAATAAAATCTTCCGTTGCCCAGTGGCGCAGTGCCGTTGTCGTGAAAGCGGATTTTTCTGCTGAAGCCTGCCCAGCGTAATCGATCCTGGGCGCTGAGCCGGTGTCGGCTGAGCAATTTTTCAGTATCGAAAAAGTGCAGCAACCAGCCCATGTCCCAGCGATTATCGCAGTTTTGCCCATCGCTGGAGCCGCACACCACCACGTCGCGATTATGCAGCACGCTGCTGGCGCGGGCATGGTTGATCTGGGTTTGTAAGAGATTACGCAAGGTTTCGATGCGGTTGCGTTCGACCCAGCCGGCAAAGTTTGGCATGGCGATGGAGGCGAGCAGTGCGAGCAGCGTCAGGGTGATCAGCAATTCGATCAGGCTAAACGCCCGTTGGTGGTGGGTGTGCATGGGGTGTGCATTCCGTTGCAGAAGATTAGGCGCCGTCCTGGCGATGTTCTGTTGAGGCTTTTTCCGCTGTGACAATCCGCCACGCTCGCCCATGTTGGCCGGTTTTTCCGCGCATACTCCGGCGCTTGAAAGGGTATCGACGGGCGAGTGATGCATGGCGCAAAGCCATGTGTACAGCCTGTTGATGGTATTGG